>NZ_JBEYFS010000022.1:0-72685 GCF_040634475.1 Streptomyces sp. NPDC007095 | reverse complement strand
GTCGGACATGGGAGTGGGCGAATGACGAGCCGAGTGATGCTGATCTCACCCGCGATCAGTGCGTCGCTGCGGGAGGCGTCCCGGGGCCCGTCCGCACCTGCGTGGCGCTCAGTCGTGCGGGACCACCGCAACCGGCGCGGAGGCGTGCTGGAGCGCAGCGTGCGTCACCGGGCCGATGTGGCCGCCGACCGGCGCGCGGCGGTTCCTCCGGCCGACGACGACCAGGGCCGCGTCCCGCGAGGCGTGCACGAGGTGGCGGCCCGCGCCGCCGACCACGGCCTGCTCACGCACCTCGACGCCCGGATACTTGTCCTTCCACGGCCGCAGCACATCGGTCAGCCGGTGCCGTACCTGCTCGGCCAGCTCGTCGTTGAGCCCGGCATCCATGGCGGCGCCGTAGCCGTAGGCGGCCGGCAGCGACCAGCCGTGGACCACTCGCAGGTCGGCCGCGCGACGCTGGGCCGCCTCGAACGCGAACCCGATGACGGCGTCTCCCGGGTTCTCCAGGTCAAGCCCCAGGACCACGTCGCGGTACGGGGCCGCGGTGGACGCTGTCCCCGTGGCGTCCGGCAGATGTTCGTCCGCGGCGCTCTCGCCGGCTCGTACGAGGACGACGGGCCGCGGGGATCGTGCCACGACGGCGAGGGCGACGGAGCCGACCAGGAACCCGGCGACTCCGCCGAGGCCCCGAGAACCGAGAACCAGCAGGTCGGCGTTCTCGGCGGCGGCCAGCAGGGCGGGGACGGCCTGCTCCTCGGTCTGCTGTGTGGTGATCCGCAGACCCGGGTGACGCTGCGCGAGCCGTGACTCCGCCTCGCGCAGCATGTAGGCGGCCCACTCGCGCTGCGCATCGATCGCGCCCGGCGCCGGGACGCCGGCGAGCGGCGCGTACAGGTAGCGCATTTGTTCCCCGCCATGCACGAGACGCAGGGGCGCCCCGCGTTCCTGTGCTTCGCGGGCGGCCCAGTCGGCCGCGGCCAGGCTCTCGGGTGAGCCGTCGAGACCGACGGTGATGGTGGACATGTACGGACCTCCTTCAGGGGTGCCAGGTCAGTCTCCGGGCCGAGCACGTGGGGCAGCAGGGGCCCGAGGTCCCTGCCGGGGGGCCGAACGGCCCACGTGCCGGAGGTCCGTGACGCGGAGTCAGCCGGGCTGCAGGAGTGGCAGCGGCCGGGACCGGGCACGTGAATCCGCCCCTCGGTGCAGACGAGTGCGGCGTCCTCGGCGGCGGGCCAGTCGGTGAGCCGAGCTCTGATCACCGTGGCGGCCAGAGCCGCGGCCAGCGCGTCGTAGGCATCCCGTCCGGTGCCGTACGCCCGCCGGGCTTCCCCGGGGATGTACAGCCGGGGAGCGGCCGTCTGAAGCTCCACACCGGAACGCCGAGCCGGTCCAGGCGGGTGGCGAAGTTGAGGGTCGGGGCGAGTTCGCCGCCGGTCAGCTTCCGGTGGGTGCGGACGTCGAAGGACTTGATGTCCAGCAGCACCAGGTCGGTGTCGGCGAGCAATTCGTCGGTCGCGCGGGCGCCGAGGAAGCCGGAGGTGTCCGGTGCGGTGTGCAGGCCGAGTTCCTTGCAGCGGTGGAAGATCTCGGCCGTGAGAGCGGGCTGGAGCAGCGCCTCGCCGCCCGTGAGCGTCACTCCTCCGCCTGCGGTGGTGACGAAGGCCCGGTACTTCCCGATCTCGGCCAGCACCTCGTCGACGGTGGTCTGCTTCCCGTCGCGACCGACAGCCCTGCTGTGCCGCAGGCCATGAAGCGGTGCACGGGGTGGTCGTGCAGCGGCATCTCGATGCGCTCGTAGGCGTACTTGTCGTGCATGGAGTTGGACGGTTGCGCGTAGTCAGACGTGCTGGAGGACCGTTCCGGCCCGCAGCCAGTCGGCGCGGCGGTCCTGCGGCACGCGGGCCCGGCAGGTCGCGCTCTGCACCTTTCAGCCGGGGCGTCCATCCTGAACCCGAGAGGAGACCGCGCCGGCGCCGTACGGCCCTGGGACCGATGCGGCTGTTGGGCCGATGCGCCCGAGTCGATGGGGCCATTGGTCCCCTCTTCGCCCAACGAGGCGAAACGACGCCGAAACGCGGGCCGCTGCCTGATACACAGAAGACCGCCGCCCTGATGCGAAGCGGCGCTCATCCCACCACTTCCGCCCTGCCTGGGAGGCCCCATGCTGTCCGCAGAGTCCGCCGCCGTGGTCCGTGCCACCCTGCCCGCGGTCGCCGGAGCACTCGACGAGATCACGACGCGTTTCTACGGCGCGATGTTCCGCGACCGGCCGGAACTGCTCGATGGAATGTTCAACCGCGGCAACCAGGCCAGCGGCGCCCAGCGGCGCGCCCTGGCCGGCTCGATCGCCGGGTTCGCGACCGCACTGCTCGACGACCCGGACGCCCGTCCTGACACACTCCTGGACCGGATCGCGCACAAACACGCCGCCGTCGGGGTCACCGACGACCAGTACACGATCGTCCACAAGTACCTGTTCGGCGCGATCGCCGAAGTGCTCGGCGACGCGGTCACGCCTCAGGTGGCGGCCGCCTGGGACGAGGTGTACTGGCTGATGGCCGACGCCCTGATCGGCCGGGAGGCCCGCCTCTACCAGGACGCTGCCGTGGAGCCCGGCAAGGTGTGGCGGCAGTGGACCGTCGTCGAGCGCCGCACCGAGACCCCGGACACGGTGTCCTTCCTGCTCACCCCCGTCGACGGCGACCCGGCGCCGCAGGCCCGGGCGGGCCAGTACGTGAGCGTGCGTGTCCGCATGGCCGACGGCGTGCACCAGTTGCGGCAGTACAGCCTGTCGTCCGACCCAGGCGACGACCTGCGGCGGATAACCGTGAAGCGGGTCACCGGTACGTCCGACGAGCCGGACGGTGAGGTCTCCAACCTGCTGCACGAGCAGGTCCGTGAAGGCGACGAACTGACCCTGTCCGCGCCCTTCGGCGACGTCTTCCTCGACGACCCGGACGACACCACCGACCCGGTCGTGCTCGTGTCCGCGGGCATCGGCTGCACCCCTGTGACCGGCATCCTGGCCCACCTTGCCGCCACCGGCTCACCCCGCCCGGTGCTGGTGCTGCACGCCGACCGCTCTCCCGCCGAGCACGCCCTGCGCACCGAGACCCGCGAGCTGGTCGGGCAACTGCCCGGCGCCCGCGCCGTGTTCTGGTACGAGCAGCCCGGTGCGGAGGAACCCGACGCCCGCCCCGGTCTGATGGACATCGACGGGATCGCACTGCCCGAGGACGCCACGGTGTTCCTGTGCGGCCCACTGCCGTTCATGCAGGAGGTTCGCGGGCAGCTGCTGCGCGCCGGTATCCCGGCCCGACGCGTCCGCTACGAGGTCTTCGGCCCCGACCTGTGGCTGCCCGGCCCAGCGGCCTGAAGCACACCAACCCAACATTGCTTTGAGGGAGGAATTCACATGACCGGCGACACCGCACAAGGGTCACCCGCGGTTCTGCTGCGCTGCGAGGGCGCCGTGGACGAGGACACCCTGGAGTACGCCCGTACGAAGATCGACGCCGTCGTCACCCGGCCGGGGCTGCCCGCCGTCACCGGCGAAGTGCGTATCGTCCGAGCGGCCGCTCACCACGCCGACCGCCCCTGGTCGGCCACGGCCGACCTGCACGTGGGCAGCCGGCAGGTGGTCGTCCTCGCCGAGGAGGCCACCGGCACGGAGGTTGTCGACCAGCTCCAGGACCGGCTGCGCCGGCAGACCGACAAGGCCGCCCACGCCTCGGACGACAGCCACCGGACGGCGGCCCCGCCGTGGCGCGGCGGCGACCCGGCGTGAGTCCGCGATGAGCACGGCCCGGTCGGTGACGGTCCACCGACCGGGCCGTCATCGTCCTCTGCGGGAGTTCTGCCTCCGCACCGGGAACCCGCTGGGCGTGGTGCACAGCGGCGCGCGGCACAGCGGGCGCGTCGTGACAGCCGCGGCCCTCATCATGACCTCGGTCTTCGCCGCCTTCCTCACCTCCGACAGCACGATGCTCGAACAGATCGCCTTCGAGCTCGCCGCCGGTGTCCTGCTCGACGCGTTCGTCATCCGGATGACCTTCGTCCCGGCCGTCCTGGCACCGACCCGGCACGCGGCCCGGTGGCTGCCGAAGTGGCTGGAGCGCCGCCTTCCCGCCCTCGACGTCGAGGGCGACCGGCTCGACCACGCGCACGGCGCGGCCGTACCGGAATCCGCGCCCGTACCCCGTACCGGGGCGGGCGACGCCGAAGGCGCGCGGGCGTCGGCCACCCCGTCGACGGCCGACTGACGGCACCTCACCTCCGCCCCGGCGGATCCGGAGATCCGGTGATCCGGCGGGACGGAGCGTCGGCCGACGGTCCTACGGGATCGCCTCCCCCGCGACGACGATCTCCGCCACGCCGTCCCGGTCCTCGCTGACTTCCCGGTCCTCGCTGACTTCCCGGTCCTCGCTGACTTCCCGGTCCTCGCTGACTTCGCGGACGTTGCTGACCTCCCGGTCCTTCGTGACCTCCCGGTCCTTCGTGACTTCCCGGCCCTTCGTGACCTCCCGGTCCTTCGTGACCTCCCGGTCCTTCGTGACTTCCCGGCCCTTCGTGACCTCCCGGTCCTTCGTGAACTGAGTGCGGTACAGCTCCGCGTACCGGCCCTCCGCCGTGAGCAGCTCCTCGTGCGTGCCCCGCTCCACGATCCGCCCGGCCTCCACGACGAGGATCACGTCGGCGGTCCGCACGGTGGACAGCCGGTGCGCGATCACCACGGCCGTACGCCCTTCCAGCGCCTCGGTGAGCGCCTCCTGGACGGCCGCCTCCGAGGTGTTGTCCAGATGGGCGGTGGCCTCGTCGAGGATGACGACACGCTGGCGGGCGAGCAGCAGCCGGGCGATGGTCATGCGCTGGCGCTCGCCGCCGGAGAGACGGTAGCCGCGCTCGCCGACCACGGTGTCGAGGCCGTCGGGCAGGGAGCGTACGAGGTCTTCGAGACGGGACCTGCGCAGTACGTCCCACAGGTCGTCCTCCGTCGCGGAGGGACGGGCCAGAAGCAGGTTGGCGCGTACCGAGTCGTGGAAGAGGTGACCGTCCTGGGTGACCATGCCGAGGGTTTCGCGCATCGACTCGGCGCTCAGGTCGCGGACGTCGACGCCGCCGATGCGGACGGTGCCCTCGTCGGTGTCGTACAGGCGCGGCAGCAGTTGGGCGATGGTCGACTTGCCGGCGCCGGAGGAGCCGACGAGGGCGACGGTCTGGCCGGGCTCGGCGCGGAAGGACACGCCGTGCAGGACCTCGGCGCCACCCCGGGTGTCGAGGGCGGCGACCTCCTCCAGGGAGGCGAGGGAGACCTTGTCGGCGGAGGGGTAGGCGAAGCGGACGTCCTCGAACTCCACGGCCGACGGGCCTTCCGGGACCGTACGGGCGTCCGGTTTCTCCTCGATGAGCGGCTTGAGGTCGAGCACCTCGAAGACGCGCTCGAAACTCACCAGGGCGCTCATGACCTCGACGCGCGCCCCGGCGAGCGAGGTGAGCGGCGCGTACAGGCGGGTCAGCAGCAGCGCCAGTGAGACGACGGCGCCCGGCTCCAGACTGCCGCGCAGCGCGAACCAGCCGCCGAGCCCGTACACGAGCGCGAGCGCCAGGGCGGAGACCAGTGTGAGGGCCGTGATGAACGCCGACTGCGCCATCGCCGTGCGCACCCCGATGTCCCGCACCCGCCGGGCCCGCGCCGCGAACTCCGCGGACTCGTCCTCGGGCCGTCCGAAGAGCTTGATGAGCGTGGCGCCGGGCGCGGAGAACCGCTCGGTCATCCGGGTGCCCATCGACGCGTTCAGGTTCGCCGCCTCCCGTTGCAGACGTGCCATCCGGCTGCCCGTCCGCCGCGCGGGCACCACGAACACCGGCAGCAGCACCAGCGCGAGCAGGGTGATCTGCCAGGACAAGGTGAGCATGACGGCGAGGGTGAGCAGCAGGGTGACGAGATTGCTGACGACTCCCGACAGTGTGTTGCTGAAGGCGCGTTGGGCGCCGATCACGTCGTTGTTGAGTCGACTGACCAGCGCACCCGTACGGGTACGTGTGAAGAACGCGACCGGCATGCGCTGCACATGATCGAACACAGCCGTCCGCAGATCGAGGATGAGCCCCTCGCCGAGCGTCGCCGACAGCCAGCGGCCGAGGAGCCCGAGCGCCGCCTCGGCGAGCGCGATGAGTGCGATGAGCACGGCAAGGCGGATGACGGTGGCTTCGTCGCCGCCGGACACGATGGCGTCCACGACGCGCCCCGCGAGCACCGGCGTCGCGACGGCCAGCAGCGCGGTCAGCACGCTGAGGACCACGAACTGGCCGATACGGCGGCGATGCGGACGGGCGAAGGCGGCGATGCGACGCAGGGTCGCGCGGGCGAAGGGACGGCGCTCCTGCTGCGCGTTCATGACGCTGTACAGCTGGGTCCAGGCTGTGCTCTCCATGCTCATGGGAGTGACCGTAGGACCTCAAGCATCGTTGAGGTCAATGCTTCCTGGACGAATTCCACGCACACGACGGAAAGCGCGCGGGAACACACCGAGAAACACGCCGAGGAACACACCGAGGAACGCGTCGCAGAACACGGCGAAGAACACAGTAAGGAATCCATGACGGCACCCACGACGGCGACGACCCCTCCCGCACCTTGCCCGGCACGTCAGCCGCCGGACGCGCGCCCGCAACCCCCCGTTGGCGCGGTGTGGAGAACCTCTCCCGGTGTGACAGCGGTTCGACTTCCCCAGAAGCTTCCCCAGGGGTTCCCCCGAGGATCCCGACGCTTCCCGCTCAGGTCGGTCCTGTGCCTGATCCCGCTCGCCCTCGTCCTGGTCGTCGCGGCACGGCATCGGTCCGTCCTCATGGAGGGCTTCGGCCATCTGCGCTCGGCCGAATGGCCGTGGCTGCTGGCCGCCGCCGTCGCGACCTGCCTGACCTGGGTCGCCGCGGCCTCCGCCCGGCAGGGCGCGGTCGTGCAGCGCCTGCCCGCGCGCCGGCTGCTCGCCACCCAGTTCGCCGCGGGTGCGGCCAACCACCTGCTGCCGACCGGTCTTGGTGCCAGCGCGGTCAATCTGCGCTTCATGGCCGTGTGCGGCGTCCCGCTCGCCCGCTCCTCCGCCGCGCTCGCGCTCTACATGCTCGCGGAGTCGATCGCACGGCTCACCCTCCTGGTGGGCCTGCTCATCGCGTTCCCCGGAGCCCTGCACATCGGATCCCTCCTCCCCTCCGGCGCGATGGGCCCCTTGCTGCTCGCCGCGGGAGTGGTCCTCCTGGCCGCGGTGGCCACGCTTCTTCTCGTACGACGGCTGCGCAGGGCCGTGTTCTCGTTCCTGCGCACCGCGCTCGGCGAGGCCCGCTCCGTGCACTCCCGCCCGGCACGCGCGCTCGCCCTGTGGGGCGGATCGCTCGCCTTCCCGCTGCTGCAGGCCGCCGGACTGACCGCGGTCGGTCAGGCGATGAACCTGGCGGTGCCTCCCCTGCACATGGCGCTCGCGTATCTGGCGGCGACGGCGGCCGTCGCGATGGTGCCCACGCCGGGCGGCATCGGTTCGGTGGAGGCCGCGCTGATCGTCGCGCTGGTGGCGGCGGGCGGCCCGGTGGCCGTGGCGACGGCGGTCGTGCTGGCGTACCGGATCATCACGGTGTGGGTGCCGCTGCTGCCCGGGGCGCTGACGCTGGGGGCGCTGGTCCGTCTGAAGGTGATCTGAGCGGCACGGATCCGCGCCGCCGGCAGCTCCGGAGTAACCTCCCCGTACGCCGCTCAGGAGAAGGCGTACACGGCCGCGAGAAGGGGACAGCACGATGTCGGTCCGGATCGAACGCCAGGGGTACGTCACCACGGTCGTCCTCTCCCGCCCCGCCGCCCGCAACGCCGTGGACGGGCCGACCGCCGCCGAACTCGCCGACGCCTTCCGGGAGTTCGAGGCGGACGAGACGGCCCGGGTGGCGGTGCTCTGGGGCGAGGGCGGCACGTTCTGCGCCGGCGCGGACCTCAAAGCGATCGGCACCGAGCACGGCAACAGGGTCGCGCAGGACGGTGACGGGCCGATGGGTCCCACCCGGCTGCGGCTGTCCAAGCCGGTCATCGCGGCGGTCGCGGGGCATGCCGTGGCGGGCGGCCTGGAACTGGCGCTCTGGTGCGATCTGCGGGTCGCCGAGCAGGACGCCGTCTTCGGCGTCTTCTGTCGCCGCTGGGGCGTCCCGCTCATCGACGGCGGCACCGTACGGCTCCCTCGCCTCATCGGCGCCAGCCGTGCGATGGACATGATCCTCACCGGCCGCGCGGTGCCGGCCGCCGAGGCGTACGAGATGGGCCTCGCCAACCGGCTCGTCCCGACCGGCCGCGCCCGGGCCGAGGCCGAGGAACTCGCCGCGGCCATCGCCGACTTCCCCCAGTCCTGTCTGCGCAGCGACCGCGCGTCGGTCCTCGACCAGGAGGGCCTGGTCGAGGCGGCGGCCATGCGCGTCGAACTCCGTTACGGCATGGACGTGTTGGCCGAGGGCATGGAGGGTGCCGCCCGCTTCGCGTCGGGAGCCGGGCGGCACGGCTCGTTCACGGCGAGGTAGCGGGCAGGGGTCTGTGCTGTGTCGCGGACCGTCGGCTCGATCGGGTCGGTCTCGATCGGGTCGGCCCCGGCCGAATCGGCCCCGGCCGAGACCCTGGTGACAGGCCGGCAGGTGTGGTCGGCAGGTGTGCCGGAGACGTGTGGGCCCGGTAACGGACGTACCCGCGAGTACGGCAGGATGAGAGATCACCCCGGACGACGAACACACGTCCGGGCTTGATCGTGCATTCCCGGATTCGAGCAGGTGGCAAGTGACGACACAGCACATCCGGCCCGCGGGCCTTCCCCTCCGTCGCACGGGAGGCTGCCGGTGAAACACTCCCTCACACTGGACGACCTGATGATGGCCGGGATCCCCGTGGTGGCGGGTCTGCTGGCCGCGTTCCTGCTGCGCATACTGCTGCGCTGGCTCGGCAAGCACGCCTCGCGCACCCGGTGGAGCGGTGACGACTTCATCGTCGACGCGCTGCGCACGCTCGTCCCCTGGGGAGCGATCGCCGCGGGCGTCTCGGCGGCGGGCGCGGTGCTTCCGCTGACGGCTCCGGTCGGACGCAACGTCAACAGGGTCCTGACCGTCGTCCTCATCTTCGTCGCGACCCTGACCGCGGCCCGGGTCATCACCGGCCTCGTCCGGTCGCTGGCCCAGTCCCGCTCGGGTGTCGCGGGTTCGGCCACCATCTTCGTCAACATCACCCGGGTCGTGGTGCTGGCCATGGGCTTCCTCGTCATGCTGCAGACGCTGGGCATCTCCATAGCCCCGCTGCTCACGGCCCTGGGCGTGGGCGGTCTCGCGGTGGCGCTCGCCCTTCAGGACACCCTCGCCAACCTCTTCGCGGGCGTCCACATCCTCGCCTCGAAGACGGTCCAGCCCGGCGACTACATCCGCCTCAGCAGCGGCGAGGAGGGCTACGTCGTCGACATCAACTGGCGCAACACGACGGTCCGTCAGCTCTCCAACAACCTGGTCATCATCCCCAACGCCCAGCTCGCGGGCACCAACATGACCAACTTCAACCGCCCCGAGCAGCAGATGACGCTCATCGTCCAGGTCGGCGTCGGCTACGACAGCGACCTGGAGCACGTCGAGCGCGTGACCACCGAGGTCGTCACCGAGACGATGACCGAGATCACCGGCGCGGTCCCGGACCACGAGCCCGCCGTCCGCTTCCACACCTTCGGCGACTCCCGCATCAGCTTCAGCGTCATCCTCGGCGTCGGGGAGTTCAGCGACCAGTACCGGATCAAGCACGAGTTCATCAAGCGCCTGCACAAGCGGTACCGGGACGAGGGCATCCGGATCCCGGCGCCCACGCGGACGGTGGCACTGCAGCCGGGCGGGGCCGAGCTGCTGGAGGCGGGCATCCCGCACCAGCGCGAGGTCACGTCGGGGAGGTAGCGCCGGGAAGCCTGACCGGTCCTGCCCCCGAGACCTCGGAGGCGATGGCGATGCGGTCCTCGGTGCTCACACAGGAGCCCCGGTGACACTCGGCGGCGTACTCGACACGGACGGTCACCCGGGCGTGCTGCGGCACCGGGCGCGCCGGGGTGACCCGCGACTTTTCGCCCATGTGAGGGTCGCGGTGGCGTCGACCAGCGAGGCCGTGGGGGCCGTCGCTCTCGTGCGATATCTCATGGTTCGCTGCCGTTCGGAAGGACGAGCCGGTACAGGTGAGCGCCAGTCCAGCAGGAGTGTGAGGGCGTCGAGGGCGAGTGTCTGCGCCCGCCACCTCCAGTTCACGGCGATGGCGGACGGACCCCTGTCGAGCCGGGGTCGTTCAGGAGATATCTTGATGTCGAGCAATGTTGCAGACGTGGAGCGGAGCACCCGGTGACTGACTCGACCATCATTTACACGCACACTGACGAGGCCCCGGCCCTGGCGACGTATTCGTTCCTGCCGGTCGTCCAGGCGTACGCCTCGCAGGCGGGTGTCACTGTGGAGACCCGTGACATCTCGCTGGCCGGGCGCATCCTCGCGCTCTTCCCCGAGTTCCTCGAGGAGGGCCAGCGCGTTCCCGACGCCCTCGCCGAGCTCGGTGACCTGGCCAAGACGCCCGAGGCCAACATCATCAAGCTGCCGAACGTCTCGGCCTCGATCCCGCAGCTGAAGGCCGCGATCGCCGAGCTCCAGGAGCAGGGCTACGCGCTTCCGGCCTACCCGGACGACCCGAAGTCGGACGAGGAGCGCGACATCCGCGCCCGTTACGACAAGGTCAAGGGCTCCGCCGTGAACCCGGTCCTGCGCGAGGGCAACTCCGACCGCCGCGCTCCCGCGTCGGTCAAGAACTACGCCAAGACCCACCCGCACCGCATGGGCGCCTGGACCCCCGAGTCCAAGACCAACGTCGCCACCATGGGCGCCGACGACTTCCGCTCCACCGAGAAGTCCGCGGTGATCTCCGAGGCGGGCTCGCTCCGCATCGAGCTGGCGGGCGACGACGGCTCCACCACCGTGCTGCGCGAGTCCGTACCCGTCCTCGCGGGCGAGGTCGTCGACGCGTCCGTCATGCACGTCGCGCCACTGCGCGAGTTCCTCACGGCGCAGATCGCCCGCGCCAAGGCCGAGGACGTGCTGTTCTCCGTGCACCTCAAGGCCACGATGATGAAGGTCTCCGACCCGATCGTCTTCGGCCACGTCGTACGCGCCTTCTTCCCCAAGACGTTCGCGAAGTACGGCGAGACGTTCGCCGCCGCCGGTCTGACCCCGAACGACGGTCTGGGCGGCATCTTCAAGGGCCTCGAGGCGCTGCCCGAGGGCGCCGAGATCAAGGCGTCCTTCGACGCCGAGCTCGCCGAGGGCCCGGCCCTCGCGATGGTCGACTCGGACAAGGGCATCACCAACCTGCACGTCCCCTCCGACGTGATCGTCGACGCCTCCATGCCGGCGATGATCCGCACCTCCGGCCACATGTGGGGCCCGGACGGCCAGGAGGCCGACACCCTCGCCGTCCTCCCGGACAGCAGCTACTCCGGCGTCTACCAGGTCGTCATCGACGACTGCCGCGCCCACGGCGCCTTCGACCCGTCCACCATGGGCTCGGTGCCGAACGTCGGTCTGATGGCGCAGAAGGCCGAGGAGTACGGCAGCCACGACAAGACCTTCGAGATCCCCACCACCGGCACGGTCCGCCTCGTCGACCAGGCCGGCAACGTGGTCCTGGAGCAGGCCGTCGGCGCGGGCGACATCTTCCGCGCCTGCCAGACCAAGGACGACCCGATCAGGGACTGGGTGAAGCTGGCCGTCACCCGCGCCCGCGCCACCGGCGACCCGGCGGTGTTCTGGCTGGACGAGACCCGCGCCCACGACGCGCAGCTGATCGAGAAGGTCAACGCGTACCTGCCGGAGCACGACACCGAGGGCCTGGAGATCAAGATCCTGTCCCCGGTCGAGGCGACGAAGTTCTCCCTGGAGCGCATCCGCAAGGGCCTGAACACCATCTCGGTCACCGGCAACGTCCTGCGTGACTACCTGACCGACCTGTTCCCGATCCTGGAGCTGGGCACCAGCGCCAAGATGCTCTCGGTGGTTCCGCTGATGGCGGGCGGCGGCCTCTTCGAGACGGGTGCCGGCGGCTCCGCCCCGAAGCACGTCCAGCAGCTGGTCAAGGAGAACTACCTGCGCTGGGACAGCCTGGGCGAGTTCTTCGCCCTCGCGGCCAGCTTCGAGCACCTCGCGCAGAGCACGGGCAACGCGCGCGCACAGGTGCTCGCCGACACCCTCGACCGCGCGACGGCGACCTTCCTCAACGAGGACAAGTCGCCGACCCGTCGCGTCGGCGGCATCGACAACCGCGGCAGCCACTTCTACCTGGGCCTGTACTGGGCACAGGAGTTGGCCAAGCAGACCGACGACGCGGACCTCGCCAAGGCGTTCGCCCCGCTCGCCGAGACGCTGACCGCGCAGGAGCGGACGATCGTCGACGAGCTGCTCGCGGTCCAGGGCAAGCCCGCCGACATCGGCGGCTACTACCAGCCCGACCCGGCCAAGGCCGCGGCCGTCATGCGCCCCTCGGCCACCTGGAACGCGACGCTCGCGACCCTCGCCTGACACACCGTCGGCGCCCACGCGTCACCACCGCACCGCCCCGGCCGGGCTCTCCGGCCGGGGCGGTCGCGTGTCCGCCGACGCCGCTGCCTCCGCTGCCTCACCCTTACGCGCGCAGGCAGGTGACATCGGCGGTCCACCTGGGTGATCAGCGGTGGCGGGCCGGAACATCCGCTCTTAGCTTCGGCCTATGACAAAACGACAAATGGCCTACCTCGCCTGCACCGCAGCCGTCACGGCGTCGGTGCTGGGTGCCGCCCCGTCAGCCGAGCACCGGACGGTGCTCTGGGTCAAACCCGGCGGGTCGATCCAGAAGGCCGTGAATTCCGCACACCCGGGGGACACCGTCGTCCTCTCCCCCGGCATCTACCACGAGAGCGTCCGCGTCACGGTGTCGAACCTGACGCTGCGCGGCTACGGTGCGCGCTCCACCGTCATCGTGCCGGGCAAGGCCACCGACAGCTGCGCCAAGGCCGGCAACGGGATCTGTGTCACCGGAACGGACAAAAAGCGCGTCACGGGCGTCACCGTCAGCTCACTGACCCTCAGAGGCTTCGCCAAGCACGGCCTGTGGGCGTCGGGCACCGACCGGCTGACGGTCCAGGGAGTGGTCGCCGAGAAGAACGGCCAGTGGGGCATCGCCCAGGAGCGCTCCGTGCGCGGGGTGTTCCGCTACAACCTCGCCCGGAACAACGGCGACGCCGGACTGTTCCTGTCCAACACGGTCAGCACCGAGGAGGGCGCCCGGGACACCCTGGGGACGGTCGTCAGTCACAACCTTCTGACCGGCAACCGGATCGGCGTCACGGTCCGACGGCTGCGGAACCTGACTGTCGATCACAACGAGGCGACCGGCAACTGCGCCGCGGTGTTCGTCGTGGGCGACGAGAACAAGCCACGCGTCGGGGCGCTGAGCGTGGTCCGCAACTACGTCCACGCCAACAACAAGTACTGCCCCAAGACCCCCCGTCTGCCCTTCCTGCAGGGCTCCGGGATCGTCCTCACCGGCGCCGAGAAGACACTGGTGGCGGAGAACAGGGTCGAGGACAACGTGGGCACCTCTCCGCTGTCCGGCGGCATCGTGCTCTACAAGAGCTTCGTGGGCGCCGTCAACGAGCGCAACGAGATCCGCGACAACGTGGTGCAGCGCAACGGCAAGGCCGACCTCGCCAACCGCGACCGCGTCAAGGGCAAGGGCAACACCTTCCACGGCAACACCTGCGCACATTCCGAGCCCGCCGGACTGTGCTGACCCCTCCCCCCACCAGCACGACCCCAGAAGCGAGGCACGACCATGACCACTGTTGATCCGGCTCCCCCGACCACGGCCGATCCGGCTCCCCCGCCGCCGTCCATGCGGCTGCGGGAGCTCGCCTTCGGAGCGGCGTGCGCCGCCGCCGTACGCGCGGCCGCCCGCCTCGGCGTGGCGGACGCCCTGGGCGACACGCCCAAGCGCGTGGAGGACCTGGCGGCGACGGTGAAGGCTCAGCCGAAGACCCTGCGGCGGCTGCTGCGCGCGCTGTCCTGCCAGGGGGTCTTCACCGAACTCCCGGACGGCACCTTCGCACACACGGAGATGTCCCGGCTGCTGCGCGAGGACGACCCGCACAGCCTCCGCTACATCGCCCTGTGGTGCACCGAGCCGTGGACGTGGAATGTCTGGCCGAAGCTCGACGAGGCGGTGCGCTCCGGACGGAACGTCTTCGAGGACGTGTACGAGCGGGAGTTCTTCGACTACCTCAACGAAGAGGCCCCGGAGTCGGCGTACGTGTTCAACCGGGCCATGACGACGTCCAGCGAGCAGTCGGCGCGGGACGTGGCGAACCTTCTCGATCTGCGCGGCGTGTCCTCGGTCGCGGACATCGGCGGCGGTCAGGGCCAGGTCCTGGTCAGCATGCTGGAGAAGCACCCCGGGATGCACGGCACGCTGCTCGACCTGCCGGGAGTGGTGGAGAACGCCGATCCCCGGCTGCGCGCCGGCGGTTCGCTGGCCGAGCGGGTGCGCGTCGTGGCCGGGGACTGCCGTGAGGACATCCCGGTCCAGGCGGACCTGTACATCATCAAGAACATCCTGGAGTGGGACGACGACAGCACCCGCAGGGCGCTGGCCAACGTCCGCAAGGCGGCGCGGCCCGGTGCCCGCGTCGTCGTCATCGAGAACCTCGTCGACGACACCCCGTCGATGCGGTTCACCACGGCCATGGACCTGCTGCTGCTCCTCAACGTCGGCGGTGCGAAGCACACCCGGCAGAGCATGGTCGACCGGCTGACGGACGCGGGGCTCGTCATCAACGAGTTCCGTCCGGTCAACGCGTATCTGCACGCCTTCGAGTGCACGATCCCCAGCTGATCCGGCCTTCCCGGCGCACCGGGAAAAACCCGAGGCCGCCGGCTCCGCGTCCATCGCGGGGTCGGCGGCCTCGGGTTGTGTCCGGGCGTTCGCCTCAGGAGACGGCGTCCCGCTCCCAGCGGTAGAAGCACTGGGCCATGGCGTCCTTGGGGCTGCGCCACGTCTGCGGGTCGTACGCGCTGACGTACGCCGACAGCTGCTCGCTGACGCTCCGGAACTCGGGGTGCCCGACCACCTTCGCGATGGCGGGCGCCGGGTCCTTGTCGGCTTCGATGAGGTGCATGTACACATCACCGAACTGGAAAAGGCTGCGCCGCTTGACGCCGATCAGGTGCGGGAGTTCACCGCGGTCGGAGGCGGCGAACACATCGGCGATCGCCGGGGCCGAGTCGGGCGCCATGCGCGCGACGATGAGGGCGTGGTGCATCGGATGTCCTTCCTGGGCTCCGGCTGTCAGCCGGGCAACGGCGCGTTCTGACGGTCGCGGGCGACCTTCTCGATCCGGTCCCGGATGAGCTCCATCTGGACGCGGGAGTTGCGGTTGATGTTGTCGGTCATCCAGGCGTCGTCGACCGGGGCCTCGGGCTTCATCGCGAAGTCCTGCACCCAGTGCATGTGGGTGCCCTCGGGGGTCTCCTCGTACTCCCACCGGATGTTCATGTGGTCGAAGGGGCCCGTCTCGACGCGGCGGGCGCGGACCGTCCGCCTGGCACGGTCCACGGTCCGCTCCGAGACCCAGCTCCAGACCTTGCCGTTCTCGTCCGGGTGCATGGTCAGGCGGAACTTCGTCGTGTCGCCGTCGCGGGAGAGCACCTCCAGTGACGCGTACTCGCTGAAGAGCTGCGGCCAGTTCTCGATGTCGTTGGTCACGTCCCAGACGAGGTCGAGGGGGGCGTCGATGGTGATGCTGTTCTCGGTGTGTCCTGCCACTTTCAGGCTCCAGCCTTGAGGGTGTTGTTGACGAGGTCGAGGAACTCACGGGGGGTCTTGCAGCGCTCGGCGTCGGGGGGCAGCGGCTGGCTGTACCGGTTCTCCAGCTCACCGACGATGCCGAGCAGGCCGAGGGAGTCGAGGCCGAGGGTGCCGAACGGGGAGTCCGACGACTTCTCGAGGTCCTCGGGGTCGACGGAGACACCGGCCGCCTTCTTCATCAGCGAGGCCAGTTCGATGAGGGTCACTTCAGTGGTGATCATGGGTCTGTTCTCCTTCCCGCCCGGTCCTATCGGGCGGAGTCGCCGCCGCGGCGCACTACCAGCGCCGCGTTGGAGCCCATCAGTCCCCTGCTGAGGACCAGGGCCGTCTGCAGCTCGGCGGGGCGAGCGCTCGACATCACCAGGTCGAGGTCGTGGCAGATGTCGAACACGTTGGGGGTGGGGGGTACCTGACCGTTCTCCATGGCGAGCACCGCGGCCGCGGTGTCCAGCACGGGTGCCCCGCAGTAGGCCCGCCCGATGCCCGTCTTGGGCGCCGTGACGGGGACGCGGGTGCCGTGCTTACCGAGGGCGTCGGCGATGGCCAGGGCTTCGGCGCGGTCCGCCTCCGGAACGCCCAGGGCGTCGGCGAACACGACGTCGATCTCCTCCGGAGCGCAGCCGGCCTCGTCGAGGGCGCCACGGATCGCGTGGGCGAGACCCTCTCTGGACCGCTCCCAGCGGGAGGCTCCGGTGAACGTGGCCCCATGGCCGGCCACGGTGGCCCGGACGGCCGCCCCGCGCTCTCGGGCGCGGGTCTCGTCCTCCACGACGAGCATGGCTCCCCCCTCCGCGGGAGCGAAGCCGCACGCTCCCGCGGTGAAGGGCCGATAGGCCTGACCGGGATCCTCGGCGGTGCTGATCTCGGGATATCCGAGCTGGCACACCATCGAGTACGGGGCGAGGGGGGCCTCCGCCGATCCGACGACCACCGCCCCGGTGCCGCGCCGTACACCCCGGGCGGCGAGCGCGATGGAGTCCAGGCCACCCGCCTCGTCGCTCGCGATCACTCCACAGGGCCCCTTGAAGCCGCCCCGGATGGAGATCTGGCCGGTGCTGGCCGCGTAGAACCAGGCGATGGACTGGTACGGGCCCACGTACCGGGATCCCTGGCCCCACAGCTTCTGGAGCTCCCGCTGCCCGAACTCGCCGCCACCTGATCCGGCGGCGGTGATCACGCCGATGTCGTACGGGTCCGCGGGGTCACCGTGGCCGAGGCCGGCGTCGTCGAGGGCGAGCACGGTCGCGGCCATCGCGAAGTGGCTGAAGCGGTCCGTCTGGACGAGGAACCGCTCCTCGATGAGCGCCGCGGCGTCGAAGGACCGGACCTCGCCCGCGATACGGAGCGGCAGGTGCTCGCATCCCTCGCGGGTGATCCGGTCCAGGACGACGAGGCCTTCCCTGACGGACTTCCAGTACGCGTCGGCGCGCAGTCCGTTGGGCGCGATCACACCGATGCCGGTGATGGCCGCACGCCGGGGACGCTGAGTGCGCTGAGTGGTCATCGGTTCCTCCCACCCGGCCCGGTCAGGAGCACCGCGGACTGGAATCCGCCGAATCCGCTGCCCACGGAGAGCACGTTGTTCAGCTTCCGCGGGCGTGCGGTGCGCGGCACGTAGTCCAGGTCGCACTCGGGGTCGGGAGTTTCGTAGTTCGCCGTGGGCGGCACCACTTGGTGCTTCAGGGCGAGGACGCAGGCGACGACCTCGATCGCGCCGATCGCGCCCAGCGAGTGCCCCACCATGGATTTGATGGAGCTCATGGGCGTCTTGTAGGCGTGCTCGCCCAGGGACCGCTTGACGGCGGCGGTCTCGTGCCGGTCGTTCTGTCGGGTGCCCGAACCGTGCGCGTTGACGTAGTCGATCAGAGTGGGGTCGACGCGGGCCTGGGCGAGCGTGGTGTCGATCGCCCGGGCCATCTCCAGCCCCTCGCTGGTCAGACCGGTCATGTGGTAGGCGTTGCCGTAGGTGGCGTAGCCGCTTATCTCGCAGTAGATGTGCGCGCCGCGGGCTCGGGCGTGCTCGTACTCCTCCAGGACCAGTACCGCGCCGCCCTCGCCCATGACGAAGCCGTTGCGGTGGGCGTCGAAGGGCCGGGAGGCGTGCTCGGGGTCGTCGTTGTTGGGTGAGGTGGCCTTGATGGCGTCGAAGCAGGCCATGGTGATCGGGGATATCGGAGAGTCCGACGCCCCGGCTATGCAGACGTCCGCCCGGCCCTCCTCGATGGTGTGGAAGGCGTAGCCGACCGCGTCGAGTCCGGAGGTGCAGCCGGTGGAGACGGTCTGCACCGGTCCCTGGGCACCGAACTCCTCGGCGACGACCGAGGCCAGCGTGCTGGGCGAGAACGCCAGGTGCAGCTGCGGGTCGGCCGCGCGGTGGTCCACGTCCCACCGCCGGCCCCTTTCGCTGACCTGGACATAGTCGTGTTCCAGGCGGGTGGTGCCGCCGACGGCGCTGCCCAGGGAGACCGCGACCCGCCAGGGGTCCTCCTTGCCGGTGTCGAGTCCGGAGTCGCGGACGGCTTCCCCGGCCGCGACCACCGCGAACTGGATGTACCGGTCGGCGTGTGCACTCAGCTCCGGGTCGAGGCCGTGCGCGAGCGGGTCGAAGTCGCATTCGGCGGCTATGCGGGAACGCAGGCCCGCCGGGTCGAACAGCGAGATGCCGCGGGTCGCGGTGCGGCCGTTGGACAGGAGGTCCCAGAACGCCGTCGCCCCGGTGCCGCCCGGAGCGACCACACCGATACCGGTGACGGCCACCCGCCGGGTCACTTTATGGCCCCACTTCGCTCGGACGGCTGTCCGTGGTCCGGCGCGGACAGGTCCGCCCCGGCGGTGGCGAACTCGGGGTCGGGCGCGGTGTCGTCGGTCACCTCCGTGTCGACGTGGCCGAGGCTCGGACGCGGAGCGAGCGGGCCCAGGTGGAAGACCATGCGGGCTTCCGTGTCGCCGACGTTGCGGAAGCGGTGCCGCATGTTGATCGGGATCAGCAGACCCTGATCGGGCCGCAGGGCGTAGCTGTCGCCGTCCAGGTCCACCTCGAGGGCGCCGTTGACGACGTACACGAACTCCTCGGAGTACGGGTGGTAGTGCTCACCGATGCGCTCGCCGGGCTGGATGAGGGCCAGGCCCATGAAGCCGCTGGTGGACCCCGCCGTGGCGGGCGTGAGCATGGCCCGGATGTCGCCTCCGCGCCTGCGGTTGGGTTCCGTCTCGCTCAGGTCCACGATGCGTGGATGCTTCTTGAACATGCTTGATACCTCCGGGTGGGGCAGTGACGTCCGGGGAGGGAGGGCCGCGGACGGAGCCGCGGCCCTCCGTCAGGAATCCGCCGAGCGGTCGGTGACGGGCATCATGTCGACGTGCGACAGGAGGCGGTTGATGTTGCGTTCCGTCTCCAGGGAGCCCTCGACGCCGATCGCGGCACCGTCGAGGAGACGCTCCAGCTCCGCGGCCTTCTTCGCGCCCTTGACTCCGAGCGCGGCGACGGGGTCCACGTCCAGCTCGCCCGTCACGTCGATGAGACGCACCACGATGTCGTCCCGCTGGAAGACCGTGCTCCCGTACACCGGGCTCTTCGGGTCCTCCGCCGCGGCCTCGTCCTGGTGGGCGAGCAACCTGGCCAGCTCCATACCGCAGCCGTGCTTGGCCGGGTAGTAGAGCGCGTGGCGGCGCAGGTCCGCGGGTGCCTTGCCGCCGGCCACCACGTGGTGCACGGCCGGGAGCGCGGCCCGGGTGAAGAAGACCCGCGCCGAGTCGGGGTCCCTCAGGTCCCGGTCCTGCTCCAGGTACGGGTTGATGGCCTCCTCGACCGCCCGTACCTCCGGCTGGCGGGCGACGTGACGCAGTGCCGCCATGAGGTCGCCCTCCACCTCCACCGCACGCACGACACGGTTGCCGTGCATGAAGAGGGAGGTGCGCCGCAGCCGCGTGGTGTCGTCGACCTGGGCCTGGGGGGACTCGTATCCGGCGAGGATCTCCGCGACCTTCGACTCGGTGCCCGGCTTGACGGTAAAGGTGAGTGCATGGCGTGCCACACCTTCGCCCACCCGGGCCTCGACCTGCATACCCGCCTGGGCCGACTTGTGGCCGTTCGGCTGGGCGGGGCTGGTCTCCCGAAGGATGCTGTAGCGCATCGAGCGGGTGTCCCGGACGCAGTTGTGCATCGGCCGGACCGTCTCGACGTGCTCCTCGCTGTTCACCCAGGCGAGGAAGGGCGGGGCGCTCTCCCATTCGCTGGTGATGAGCCACTGCGAGGGGTTCTCGATCGACTGGCAGAGCTGGTCGCTGAGGTGTCCGGGGACGGACGCGACCTGATTGCGCATGTGCTCGTATGCGTCGAGGAACTGCTCCTGGGCGCCTTCGTACAGGTCCAGCAGCAGGATCACCCGAAGCCTGGAACCGTCGAACGCCGATTGCGATATACGTCCCGAAGTAGTCATCCGGCACACCTCTTCTCTTCTTCACGGAAGGTCAGGAACGACCGCCGTGTCCCAAAGGCCGGGGTCGCCATGTGCCGATCGTTGACGCGACCCCCGAGGCGCGCGAGCCCGCCGGTGCGGACGAGTGAACTGTGTGCCATCCGGGTGCCCGGAGCGCGCGATCCGCTCCGCACAGGGCATGGAAACTGATGGCCGTTCATAGCGGCCGGCATCCCATCCCTGACTCACCTCGCGGGTGACGCTGGAGGCAATCAATGAACCGATTGGAAGAGGCCGGCGAGGTCGGTCAGCACACGCCGGTCCTCATCGTCGGCGGCTCCCTGGTGGGCCTGTCCACCTCGCTGTTCCTGGGCCGGCTCGGTGTGCCGCACCTGCTCGTCGAACGCCATTCGGGCACCTCGATCCATCCGCGTGGGCGCGGCAACAACGTGCGCACGATGGAGCTGTTCCGGGTGGCCGGGGTGCAGCGGCGCATCGAGGAGGCCGCGTCGGTCCTGGCGGAGAACCACGGCATCATGCAGACCCCGACGCTGGTGGGCGACGCCGGTGAATGGCTGTTCAAGGAGATCGACCCGGGCGGCGGGCTCGCCCGCTTCAGCCCCGGTGCGTGGTGCCTGTGCAGCCAGAACGACCTGGAGCCGGTGCTGCTGAAGAGCGCCCGGGAGCTGGGCGGAGACCTGCGCTTCTCCACCGAGCTGCTGTCGTTCGAGCAGGACGCCCAGGGGATCACGGCGCAGCTCAAGAGCCGGGAGACGGGCGAGCACAGCACCGTCCGCGCGGACTACCTGGTCGCGGCGGACGGTCCGCGCAGCCCGATCCGCGAGCGGCTCGCCATCGGGCAGAGCGGACCGGGCGACCTGTTCCACAACGTGAGCGTCACGTTCACCTCCCGGGGCCTCGCGGACGTCGTCGGTGACCGGCGCTTCATCGTCTGCTATCTGACCGATCCGGAGGCCGACGGGGCGCTGCTGCCGGTCGACAACAAGGAGCACTGGGTCTTCCACGCGCCCTGGCACCCCGAACACGGCGAGACCCTGGAGGAGTTCACCGACGAGCGGTGCGCGGACCACATCCGACGCGCCGTGGGCGTAGCCGACCTCGATGTGCGGATCACCGGCAGGGCCGCCTGGCACGCCGCCGAGCGGGTCGCCGAGCGCTACTCGGACGGCAGGGTGTTCCTGGCCGGCGACTCGGCCCACGAGATGTCTCCCACCGGTGCGTTCGGCTCCAACACCGGTATCCAGGACGCGCACAACCTCGCCTGGAAACTGGCCGCCGTGCTGGGCGGCTGGGCCGGTCCCGGACTGCTGAAGTCCTACGACGCCGAGCGCCGCCCGGTCGCGGAGGCGACCAGCGCCCGCGCCTCGTCCCGTTCGGTCGAGCACAGCCACCCCGGGTACATCCCCGCCCCGGGAGCCGCCGGCCCCGGCGGTAAGAAGGGTGGCATCCTCAACGTGGCGCTGGCCTACCGCTATCCGCGTGGCGCGGTCCTGGGCGCCGACCAGTCGGCGCCGATCGTTCCCGACGGCCTGCGCCTGACCGGCGAGCCCGGCAGCCGGGCACCGCACATGTGGTTGCACCGAGCCGGCACCCAGGTCTCCACCCTCGACCTGTACGAGCGGTCCATGGTGCTCCTGACCTCGTCGGACAAGTGGCACAGCGCGGCGAAGGACGTCGCGCAGCGGCTGTCCGTCCCGCTCGACGCGTACCGGATCGGCAGCGGCCCCGACGCGGAGCTCTCCCCCGCGAGCGACACGGACTGGGCGGATGTACACGGTGTCACCGAGGACGGGGCGGTGCTGGTCCGCCCCGACGGATTCGTCGCCTGGCGCTCCGAGGGCCCGTCGGCGAACCCGGAAACGGCACTGCGGGAGGCTCTCGCGGCGATCCTGGACCGGGGCTGACGGCTCCGGTCACACCGCGATCCCGACGTCCGCGTCGGCAGAGCGCGCCGGTACCCGTTGCGGCCGAGCCGAGGGTCACTCGGAACGGGTACCCGGCCGCCGGTCCTCCGGGCGTGCCCGCCGAGCCTCCTGACCGCCGTCCAGCCATGCCTTCAGACCACGGTGCCCCCGGTACGTCAGGAGATAGTGGTTGGCGCGGAACCGCGGGCGAAACGGCACCTCCAGTCGGCGGATGAGTGCCTTGCGCGCCATCATGTCCTGTTCGAGGACCGCCCGGCTGCCGGTCCCGTGCGGGCGCACACTCCACCCCGACACACCCTCCAGGTCCCCGCCGACCACGCCGCGCAGCACCCTCGACTCCGTGTCCTCGAACGCGCCGGTGATGGTGAGGTGGAGGTCGAACGGCAGCAGCGAGCGCAACAGGAACGCCCCCGACTGCTCATCGATACGGCGCGCCCGCCGCACTCCGGGCCACCACAGGGGCCAGTCGTCGACCACGCGCAGCACCGCGAACACCTCGTCCGGCGGTCGTGCGAAGTCCCACACGCTTCTGAACCGATAACGGTGCAGTTCCATGAACAGCAGTGTGCGGGCGCCCCCGGCGGTGGCGTGAGAGCGCGGAGACCCACGTCATACGGCGCGCGGAAGCACACACCCTCACCCGGAGCCGCTCCCCGGAAGCGAGGCATGGCATGAGGCACTCGGCATCGATATATCCAACACAGCGCATCGTTGCCTCGGAGTCCGAGATGGAGCCGGCCTGTGCCGGCCTGCAGCAGTTGTGCGGGCACATGACGGGCTCGCCCGTCTGCCCGCCCCGCAGCGCGAAGCGATCGAGGCGGCCACGCACACCGGCGAGCGCGCGCTCGCCGAGCAGGCGTTCGAGCAACTGGCGGGCGGCACAAGGCCTGTTCGTCACGGATCTCGATCGCGCTCCCCGCGATCAGCCTGGTGTGGCGCAGATGCCGCCGCAATGACACTGCGGCATGACGCGCTTCGACCGATCCGGCCGTCACCTCCGGCGGACAGGGCTGATGGGTCATGCAGGGACGGGGATCGACAACCGTCACCCGTGCCTCACCCGCACACAACCTCTTTTTCCAGGCCCCATGCCGTGCAGAAGCCTGCGTAGCCGCCACCGGTGATCACAATCTCACGCATGATTCCCTCTGCCTGTTGGTCGACACCACACAGACAGGGCGGGGCAGGCTCGTGTGACGGACGCCGGTGGCGAATGGCCGGCATGGATCTGCTTCGAGGACGAAAGGGTCGTGTCGGCCGTCCGCCGAAGGGTCGCATCTGAGGTCGGCGACACAGGGTCCGCGGCGGGTCCCTTACCGGGACGGGCCTCGCTGTCGGCAGGCTCCTCCCCCCATGCTCAACCCCGAAGCCGGAAAGTTTCACGCGAAAAGGGCCCCCGCAGGCTCTCGCCTGCGAAGACCCCTCGCACCGTCGGGACGACAGGATTTGAACCTGCGACCCCTTGACCCCCAGGAGTGAGGGCCATAGGAATTACCTGCACATATCAGGCAAAACTAGGGTGCAGGACGTGCATCCCCGAGGGTGCTGTTCAGGGTCGCGAGCACCGTGTGGCCCCCAAATGGTCCCCAGGGCAGTGGTGACAGCGTGGGTATCTGCCTGCCATAGACCAGCAGGTGCCGGACGGATCACCGCCGGGACAACGAGTGCGCATGGGGCGATACAGGCGAAGGCGATGCTGGAAAGCTACTCCACCGCCTACAGGGGGTCGGCCGGCTCCTTCGCCGCGGAACTGATCGTCTGCGCGCTCCTCTACCGCTCCGGCATACCCAAGCAGGACGACAACCGGCTGGCGGCGGCCGCACGCGCGGCTCCATGGCGTTTCTGGACTGCCTGGAGCGCTACGGGGACCGCGCGCGGATCCGGCCGCAGGACGCGTGCGGCCTGCTGGACCTCGCCTCCTTCATCGGCTCGCCCCGCGTTGGCACGCTGGTGCACGCCTGCGGCCCGGAGCCGCTGCTTGGGGCCGCTGGAGAGTTACGTCGGCTGGATCGCTGGTACCCAGGACATCGAGCGGTTCGCCCAGGTCCGGCCAACCGCCGAGGCTGCTCCGGCGGGCGCCTTCGACGTGGCGCTCGCCCGGTCGGGGTGCACGCTCACCGTGCCGCCGAACCGATCGGTGCTCGAAGTGGTGAAGGATGCGGGTGTCCCGGTGCTGTTCTCCTGCCGGGAAGGCACCTGCGGCACCTGTGAGACGGACGTGCTGGACGGTACGTCGGACCACCGGGACTCAACTCTCGACGAGGACGAGCGGGCCTCAGACAACACCATGCTGATCTGCGTCTCGCGTTCCTGCGACCCCCTGCTGGTGCTCGACATCTGACGGGGAGGGCAGCCGCACGAGGACTCTGTCGTCGTCTCTGGAGTTCTCCCTGGGCAGGAACCTCTGGCGAGCCCAGAGACTCAGCAGTGCCGTTCCGCCGACCAACAGCGGCACCGGGTCTCGGGCAGGCGGAGCCAGCACATATCCCAGCGCCGTGGCCGTGCAGACTGTCAGGGGAATGAACGCCGCCGCACCCTCCATCCTCCATCGCAACCTCGGTTGAGCAGTGCCCAGGGCGCTCGCCCCACCGGGCGCCCAAGGGCCGACAGCGACCACCAGCAGTCCCGCGGTAACGCAGGCGTCGACCAGCTGACAGGACATCACCTCGGGGCCGTGCGGGCCGACCGCCCACAGTCGCAGGGTGTCGCGATCAGCATGAGGGACACCCCTGCGTACCCGACCCACAAGGTGCCTCTCTGGTCGCTCCGTACGAGACGGCGCAGGGCGAACAGAAAACTGAGGAACACGACCTCCGCGGCCCACGGAACACCGACCATCCCCGTCCTCAGCCGCCAACCGTCACCCCCCGAGGCTGTTTTCCGCGTTCCTGCAAGCAAATGCCTTGGCCTCCACTGTTGCGCGCAGCGGCGAGTTGCAGTCTCCGCCTGCCCGTCCCCGCGTGTGCTGTGACGCCATGTCCCGCGTCACAGACGTCAAGTAGGACAACGCCCCCTCGTCCGGGAGATCTTCGCCGGCACCCGCTCCAGCCGCGGTGTGCGGCAGATCCTTGCCACGCACGGTGTCCATCGGTGGCCCGTTGTGCAAGTACAGGACCATTTATAGGCTCCTGTTGCACTGGTTGAAACGCGTTTCCCGGAGCCTCGCCACCGACGTGGCACAAGAGGAGTGGCATGTCACGCTACGAAAACCGACCGCTGCTCAGTACGTTTCGCGATTCGAGTTCCTCCCGAAGGGATGTGCTGCGCTACGGGGCGGCACTCGGCACGACCGGATGGCTCACAGGATGCATGAGCCAGAACGCTGCAGGCCCCCAACCGACGAGTCTTTCCAGCGGTCTCGACCAATTAATTCGTGACGCAAGCAAGGAGCACTCACTCAACACCATCGCATTACCACCCGACTTCGTCAACTACGGCACGATCATGAACACGTACGAGAAGAAGTTCGGACTTCACATCGTGCGCGGATCACCGAATGCGAGCTCGGCGGAACAACTCTCCGCGGTCCGCATGTTGAAAGGGGCAGGTCGGGCGCCGGACGTGGTCGACATCGGTCCCCCCTTTGCCCTCCAGGCAGTTGGCGACTCGCTGACCGCTCGCTACAAGGTCAGCACATGGGACTCGATACCGTCCGAGCTCAAACACCCCGAGGGCCGTTGGGTCGGCGACTACTGGGGCGTGATCGGCTGGGGCGTCAATGCCGACGCGGTGGGTGGGACGACGCCCAGAACCTGGCACGATCTCCTCGACGCCATCTACAAAGGAAAAGTCGCGTTGGATGGGGATCCTCGCGAATCAGGGTCCGCGTTCGCCGCGGTGTTCTCTGCCGCCCTCGCCAACGGCGGCTCCCTGGACGACATCGAGCCGGGCATAGATTTCTTCTCCGAGATGAAGAAGGCAGGCACGTTCATCCCGGTAAATGCCACCCCGGCCACTGCACTTCAGGGAGAAACCCCTGTCATGATCAGCTGGGACTACGGTCTCATGTCTCTCGCGGACGAGCTCCGAGGGAAGATCGACTGGCAGGTCTACATCCCGAAGGACGGCATATTCGGCAACTACTACTGCCAGGCGATCAATCGGAACGCACCGCATCCCTTGGCGGCACGGCTGTGGCAAGAATTTCTCTTCTCGGACGAAGGACAGCTGCTGTGGCTCAAGGGCTACGCACACCCCGCCCGGTACGCCGACATGCGGTCACGGGGCGTCATTCCGAAGAAGGTTCTGGACCGGCTTCCCCTTGACTCCTCGTACCAGGGATTGCAATTTCCCACTGCCCGCCAGACCAAGGCTGCCATCGCAGTGGTCCGCGATAATTGGTCGTCCAAGGTAGCAAACCGGTGAAAGTCCTTGCAGCACCTCCGGAGGCGGCAGTGAAACCGAGCCGAACGCGGTGGCGCGGGATGCGACTGTCCTGGCTCGGCGTCGTACCGTTCGCTCTCTTCCTCCTCGTCTTTCTGATCTTTCCACTCCTGCTGCTCGTCGCACGCGCCTTTGAGGGCGGCGACGGCAGTCCGAGCCTGGAGAACATCCACCACCTCGTCGCCCCGGACACGCTCAAGGCCTACCGGACCAGCCTGCTGCTGAGCCTGGTCACGGCCCTGCTGGGCGGCGCGCTCGGAACGCTCCTCGCCTTCGCCGCCATCGCGCGCGGCACCCCGCACTGGGTGAGGAATCAACTGACCACGCTGTCCGCGGTCACGGCCAACTTCGCCGGTGTCCCCCTGGCCTTCGCGTTCATCGCCACCCTCGGCACGAACGGCCTGGTGACCGTCCTACTGCGCAACGCCTTCGGCGTCACTCCTGCGGACGCCGGGTTCTCCCTCTACTCGTTCTGGGGACTCTGCCTCGTCTACCTCTACTTCCAAGTGCCGCTCATGGTCCTGGTCGTCGGCCCCTCCCTCGACAGCCTGCGCCACGAATGGCAGGAGGCCGCGACCAGTCTCGGCGCCACTTCGGCGGCCTACTGGCGTCAGGTGGCCCTTCCCGTGATCCGGCCGTCCGTCCTCGGTGGCACGGTGCTGCTCTTCGGCAATGCCTTCGGCGCCCACTCCGCCGCGTACGCGCTCACCTCCGGCCAGTTCTCCCTCGTGCCCCTGCTCATCGGACAGACGCAGACCGGTGATGTCGTGGCCGACGCGAACTTCGGGGACACGCTGGCGCTCGGCATGATCGTGGTGCTCGCGGTGACGCTGGCCCTCTACGCCGGTCTGATGCGGACCACCGCGAAATGGCGGCGCCCATGAAGACACACCCGTCACGGGCAGGTCTGTACGTCATCGCGGCCGGAGCCCTGTACGCCTTGGTCCCCCTCATGGCCACCTGCTGGTTCAGCCTCCGCAACGGGCGCGCGGGGGCCTCCTTCAGGGCCTACCATGAGGTGCTCGCCGATCCCGCGTTCCGGGAGAGCTTCGCGCTCTCGCTGCAACTCGCGGCCGGCACCATCGTGTTGACCATCACGTTGGTGACCGTGACCGGGTTCTGGGTGCATCTCCGGCTTCCCCGGCTGCAGTCGGCCGTCGGGTTCGTGGCGACGCTCCCCGTGGTCGTACCCCCGATCGCTCTCGTGGTGGGGCTGATCCGGGAATTCAGCTGGGCTCCCGCCTGGCTCTACGGAAGTTACGCAGTTCTCGTCGGGGCGTATTCCGTACTCGCCCTGCCCTACGCCCATCGCACCATCGACAACGGCCTGGACTCCCTGAACATCAGAACGCTCACGGAAGCCGCGCGCAGCCTCGGCGCCGGCTGGCCAACCATTTTCCGGACCATCGTTCTTCCCAACCTGCGCTCGTCCGTCCTCACCGCGGCCCTGCTGACCTTCGCCATCGTGATGGGAGAGTTCACCATCGCCGTCATCATGCAGTTCACCACCTTCTCCGTGTACATGAGCTACATATGGGAGTCGCGGGCGACCGGGGCCGCGGCCCTGTCGGTACTCAGTTTCCTCATCACCTGGACCGGGATGCTCGCCATCATCGTCGTCGGCAATAGACTCGGCCGTGGCATGACACAGATCGGCGGTACCGGCTGATGCCGTACCTGGAACTCCAGGCCGTCCACAAGCGCTTCGGGTCGGCCGTGGCCTTGAACGACCTCACGTTCGCGCTGGAATCGGGAGAGTTCTTCTCGCTGCTGGGGCCGAGCGGCTGCGGAAAAACCACCGCGCTGCGGATCGTGGCGGGCTTCGACCAGCCCGACGACGGAAAGGTGCTCCTCGACGGCGTCCCGATCAACGAAGTGCCGTCCCGGAAACGGGACATGGGCGTCGTCTTCCAGTCGTACAACCTCTTTCCGAACATGACAGTTCAGCAGAACATCGAGTACGGGCTGCGTGTACGACGACGGCAGAAAAGCGCGCGGGCCGAAAAGGCCGCCCAGCTATTGGAGTTGGTCGGCCTACCCGAGCTCGGTAGGCGCTATCCGCACCAGCTCTCCGGCGGCCAGCAGCAACGCGTCGCCGTCGCAAGGGCGTTGGCCGTCGAACCGCGCGTCCTGCTCATGGACGAACCGCTGTCGGCCCTCGACAGCCAGATCCGCCTACAACTGCGCGAGGCGCTCCGCGACATCCAGGTGCGCCTCGGGACCACCGTGCTCTACGTGACGCACGACCAGGACGAGGCGCTGTCCGTCTCCGACCGGGTGGCCGTGATGCAGCAGGGCGGCGTCGAGCAGGTCGGCACCCCGTCGGAGATCTACGACGCTCCGCGCACCCGCTTCGTCGCGGAGTTCGTCGGAGCCATGAACCGCATCGAGGCCCACGTGGTCGACGGAGCGAGCGGTGAGGTCAGACACAACGACGCGGTCCTGCGCCTGCACGCCGCACGCGGCCTGCCGGACGGCGCTCCCGTGCTGATCCTGATCCGGCCCGAGGCCCTGACGGTCGCCCCGCTGTCCGGGAGCGGGGCCGAGCCGGGCCCAGGCAGGTGTACCGCCGCGGCCCGGGTGATCGCGCACGCCTTCCTCGGGCCCGTCACGCGGTTGAAGGCCAGGGCCGACCAGCTCGGCACGCTCTCCGCCGACGTGCCCAGCGCGAAGATGCAGGGGCTCGCCGTCGGCGCGCGCGTCTCCGTCTCCTTTTCCACCGCCGACGTGCGGGTGATGTCTCTCACCGCATAGCACTTCGGCACCCTGCCCTTCGAAGAGAGGATCTCCATGGCCGTGAGCGGCACCAGTTGGACCTACGCACTCGTGACGCCGGACGGGCTGGTCACCCAGGCGCTGCCCCGCTTGCTGGACACGTTCCGCTCGGCCGGGCTCGACCCGGTCGCCGCCGAGCTGATCCGTCAGGACGCGGAGACAATGGTGCGTCTCTACGACGTTCCGACGCGCGGTCGCCCGGTCGCCCTGCCACCGCACCGCGCCTTCCAGTTGTGGTACGACCTCGGCCCGGCCTGTCTTACGCTCCTGCGGTACGACGGAGCCGATGCGTGTGCGGCGATGGGTCGGCTGAAAGGGGCCACGGATCCGGCTGCGGCGCGGCCCGGTACCGTCCGGCACGCCGGCGAGAACGTCCTGATGAATCTGGTGCACTGCCCCGACGACGAACCCTCCGCACGCGCCGAGTTGCCCCAACTGCTGGGTCGCCGGCGCGCCGAGGCGCTCCTGACTCAGGCCACCCTGTTCGACGACCGGGTCCGTCTGCTCACCGTCGGCAGCATCGAGGAGGCGGCGCCCTTGTTCGACGGTCCGCACGCCTTGTCGCTGCCGTTGGCCGTGAACCGACTCCGCCTGCGCGTCGTGCAGCATATGGCGATCACCGGAATCGCCCTGCCGAACCTGCTGCCCCTGCTGGAGAAGGCGCGGCTCGCCCTGCTGGAGGAGCGCGACGAACTCCTCAGCATCGAAACGAGCCCCGCTCGCACCGCCGCCGCACGGGCGCACAACGGCCGGGTGCAGGAACTGCTGCGGGATGCCGTCCGTACCGCACAGGACCCGGCCACGGAGAACGCCGTGTACAGGCTCTCCGACGTGCTCATGGGGTCCTCCGAGCACTGGGCACCCCTCCAAGAGGCGATCCGCGCCGCAGATGTCTATCTGTCGGACATGGAATCCGCCGTGCTGGAACAGAGCCACTACATCTGAGCCCGCCCGACGTACCTGTCCGACGTACCTGTCCGACGTACCTGTCCGACGTACCTGTCCGAAGCGAGCGGTTCGTACGGTCACGGTCAGCCACGAGCCGCTCGCCTCCGGGTACCCCAGGGGCCACGCGCTCCCGGGGCTAAAACAGCGTGTAGATGTACGGCGTCACTTCGCCGAGGTCGACGTCCCGGCGTTCGCCGATGATCTCCTCGGTGAGTTCCATGAGGGGCCGCACAAGCGCGTTCGCGTCCTCGAATCCGTACGCCGACCAGATCCCGCGCAATTGTTCGCCGATGGCGTCGAGGCTTTCGAGTTCCCAGAACTCGCCGCCCGTCGGCCCGGTCTCGGCAGGGCTGTACGCGCTGCCGTCCACCCCTTCCGCGGCCAGCCGACGCCGGAAGTCCTCCCCCAGCCGCTCAGCCAGCGGGGCCAGGAACAGTCCGAAGAACAGGTCGCTGCGGCTCGTGCCGTCCACGGGCCGCGGTGCGGGAACCGGTTGCTGGTCTTCCGAGATGCTCACGGGCGGTGCGGCAGCCGTTGGTTTGCCCGTGACGATCAGGTGGTTCACGACCAGCACGTCGATGTCCGTACGCCGGTAGCACTCCCACGCGTCGTGCGGGGTGCACACGATCGGCTCCCCGCGCACGTTCATCGACGTGTTCACGAGCACCGGGCACCCCGTCAGCTCACGGAACGCCCCCAGCACGGCGCGGAGCTCCGGGTTGCTGCCGGGTCCCACGGTCTGCAGTCGGGCACTGTGGTCGACGTGGGTGACCGCGGGTACGTCGCTGCGGACCTGCCGGACGAGGGCGAGCAGATCGGCGTCGGTGTCGCCGTCGGACGCCGCGTCGGGTTCCGGTGTGACGCGCCGCTCCTCGCGCACCGGAGCCGTCATCAGCATGTAGGGACTGTCGCCGCTGAAGTCGAAGTACTCCTGGCACGCCTCGGCCAGCACGGCGGGCGCGAACGGCCGGAACGTCTCACGGAACTTGACCTTGAGATTGAGCCGGGACTGTGTGTCGGGCCGTCGCGGATCGGCGAGGATCGACCGGCTGCCCAAAGCGCGCGGCCCGAACTCCATGGGGCCCGAGCACAGACCGACGACATCGCCCGCCGCGAGATGTTCCGCGATGCGCACGGCACGCTTGTCAGGGTCGGGCACCTCCTCGTACGCGCAGCCCAACTCATCGAGCAGCGTGCGGAGTTCGTCGGTGGCGTAGCTCGGGCCGAGGAGGCTTCCCCGCTGGCCGTCGGGGGCTTTGGTGTCCTTGCGGCGCGGCTCGTCCAGCAGCACGTGTGCGCCGAGGAGTGCCGCGCCGAGCGCGCCGCCCGCGTCACCGGCCGCGGGCTGGACCCAGATGTTCTCGAACACGCCCGCCCGCTGGAGCTGTCCGTTCGCCACGCAGTTGAGTGCGACACCGCCGGCCATGCACAGGTTCTTCGAGCCGGTCAGCTCGCGCGCGTGCCGGGCCAGGCCCAGGACCGCTTCCTGAGTGACGAGTTGGACGGAGGCAGCAAGGTCCGTCTCCCTGCTCGTGATGCGGGACTCGGGTCGGCGCGGCCCGCCGCCGAACAGTTCGGCGAACCGGGCATTGGTGAGACGGTCGCCGTCGAGGAACCCGAAGTGCTCAAGACCGAGCCGGAAAGAGCCGTCCGACTGGAGGTGGAGCAGGTGCTCGCGGATCGTGTCGGCGTAGCGTGGACGGCCGTACGGGGCGAGTCCCATCAGCTTGTACTCGCCCGAGTTCACCCGGAATCCGCAGAACCCGGTGAACGCGCTGTACAGGAGCCCCAGGGAGTGCGGGAAGCGGATCGAGGTGAGCGGGCGGATCTGCGTGCCGACGCCGTGCGCGATCGACGTGGTCTCCCATTCGCCCACTCCGTCGACGGTGAGGACGGCCGCGTCCTCGAACGGGGAGGGGTAGAAGGCGGACGCGCCGTGGCTGAGGTGGTGTCGGGTGAAACGGATCGGTGCGCTGACGTTCAGCCGTTGCCGTATCTCGCGGGCCAGCAGTACTTTCCTCGCGAGGAAGGTGTCGGCGAACTCGCCCCAGCGTTCCCTGCCGCGGGGCGCGACGGAGAGGAACGTCGTGAGGTTCCGGTCGAGGCTGAGCACCGGATTCTCGTAGAACATCACGAGGTCCACGTCGTTCGCCGTGATGCCCGCCTCGTCCAGGCAGTACTGAACGGCGTGCGACGGGAAACCGGCATCGTGCTTGCGCCGGGTGAACCGCTCCTCCTCGGCGGCAGCCACGATCTCTCCGTCCCGCACGAGAGCCGCCGCGGCATCATGGTAGAAGCAGGAAATACCTAGGACATGGGATGGCACGCGACCATTCTCCTAACATCCTGGACCTGTTCGAGGTCGGAAACTTTATGCGCGCCCGCTGCGGCGGCTAACCGGCTTTCTTGCACCGGAGAATCAAGTCGGTCGTGGAGATTCCCGGCGTATACCTGACCAGGCGGAGTCGGCCCGCGTCGGCGACCGCGCCGAACACCTCGCGGACCACCTCAGGCGATATGTCATCACCATGCACAACCAAAGAAATGTCCATTTCATCCAGGAATTCCGGTGTGACCTGATACGGCGAGTCCGGCAGGACCTCATCGACATACCGGCACGCCTCGATCACCGCGACGCGTTCGGCCATCGTCAGGATCGGGCGGCGTTTGTACGAGGCCACCACCTCGTCGGAGAGCACACCGACCAGCAACACGTCGCCCAAAGCCCGTGCGGCTTTCAGGAGTTCCACATGCCCGGCGTGAAAGAGGTCTCCCACCATATCGACGTACACACGCTTACGGTTGCCCTCGACGATTCGGCCTGTCATGGTCGTTGCCACCTCATCAGCTCCGCGGGATCCAGTCATCGCCGTCAGTATCGTCCGCAATCCGGCTCAAGACGAGGACAGAACTTGAACATCGCGGATTCACCCACAGCAGCCGTCCCCACCACTTCAGCGGTCAGTTCACACAACGAATGGGATCCACTTGAGGAAGTAGTCGTGGGCACCATCGAAGGGGTGACGGTCCCACCCCTGACGCACGAAATGAAGGTCATGGTGCGCCGCAACTACTGGGACTTTTACCGGGAGCACGCCGGTGAGCCGTATCCCGAACATCTGGTGCGCGGCGCGGCGAAGGCGCTCGAGAACCTGCAGCGGGTCCTGGAGGACGAGGGCGTCACGGTCACCCGCCCCGACCCCGTCGACTGCGCGCAGACGTCGTTCCGCACACCGCACTTCGAATCCACCGGCTTCTTCAACGCCGACATCCGCGATGTCGTCCTGGCCATCGGGGACGAACTCATCGAGGCGCCGATGGCGCTTCCCCCGCGCTACTTCGAGCACGTGAAGTACCACTCCCTGCTCCAGCGGTACTTCGAGCGCGGCGCCCGCTGGACCGCGGCCCCCAAGTGCTCGATGGGTCGGCACATGTACGACTACGACTACCCGGACGAGCACCTCGCGTTCTTCCGCGGGGACCCCAACATTCCCGACGACGTGGGCCCCTTGGCGGGGCGTTACATGACGAACGAGGCGGAACCCTGCTTCGACGCAGCGGACTTCGTCCGGTTCGGCCGCGACATCGTCGTCCAGCGCAGCCAGGTGACCAACGAGCTGGGCATCAAGTGGCTGGAGCGCCATCTGGGCAGTGAGTACCGGATCCACCGGGCGCGGTTCCGCTCCTCGGGCCCGGTGCACATCGACACGACCTGGGTGCCGCTCGGCGAGGGCCGGGTGCTGACCTGCCCTGCGCGGCCGTGTCTCTCCCCCGACCTCCTCGACATGTTCAAGCGGGCCGGCTGGGAGATCATCGAGGCGCCGGAAGGGGTTGCGCCCGCCGAGTTCCAGCTCTCCAGCCGCTGGCTGTCCATGAATCTCCTCGTCCTCGACGAGGAGCGGGTCGTCGTCGACCAGCACGAGGAGCCGACCATTCGCATGCTCAAGAACCTCGGCATGAAGCCGGTGCTCGTGGACTTCAAGGACCACTACGTGTTCGGCGGCGGTCTGCACTGCGCCACGCTCGACGTCCGTCGGCGCGGTGAGCTCAAGAGCTACTTCGACTAGGTGAGGAGCCCGGCAGGTGGATGCCGCGATACGCGCCCAGTTCGGTTCGGCCTATGTGCATCTCGACACCGCCTGCTACGGGCTGCTCCCCGCGCCCGCGGCGGACGCCGCGCACCTGCTGCTGCGGGAGCTGGGTGCTCACCGCGTCATGGGCGCCGGCCCGTTCGAGGACATCGACGCGTGCCGGCGTTCTTTCGCGAGGATCTCCGGCGTGCCGACCGGGCGCGTGGCGCTGGGCAGCGCCGTGTCCGTGAGCGTGGGCCTGGTGGCGTCGGCGCTGCCCGCCGGGGCGGAAGTGCTGTGCGCGGAGGGCGAGTTCATCTCCCTCACCAACCCCTTCGCCGTCCGGCCCGACCTGAAGGTGCGGACGGTGCCGCTGGCGGATCTGGCGGCCTCGGTGCGTCCGGGCACGGATCTGGTGGCGGTCAGCTCCGTCCAGTCCGGCACCGGGCGGCTGGCGGACCTGGCGGCGGTCCGTGCGGCCGCCAGGTCCCACGGCGCCCGGACCCTGGTCGACACGACGCAGGAGTGCGGGTGGCGGCCCGTCCGCGCCGCGGGCTTCGACGTCACCGTGTGCAGCGCCCACAAATGGCTGTTGTGCCCCCGCGGTGTGTCCTTCCTGACGGTGTCGGAGGAAGCGCAGGAGTGGATCCTGCCGCGGCACGCCTGCTGGATGGCGGGCGCGGACCCGCTCGGCCCACCGGCCGACGCCGTCCAACTCGCCCGTGACGCCCGCCGTTACGACCAGTCGGTGCCCGCGCTGCCGTACGCGGCTGGCCGGCACAGCCTGGAGCTGATCGCGGAACTCGGTGTGGAACGCGTCGGCCGCCACAACATCGCGCTGGCCGACCGGTTTCGCGCCGGAGCCGTCCGGCTCGGTCTCGAACCGGCCCCGGCGCCGGGCTCCGCGATCGTCCTCGTCCCCGGCGCCGCGCACGCCGTCGGGCACCTGCACCGCGCCGGGATCACCGCCACCGACCGGAGCGGGCTGCGCTGCTCCTTCCATCTGTACAACACCGAGGAACACGTCGACCGGGCTCTGAACGTGCTGGAGGAGTCGCTGAGCGCGCGGGCGACGTGAGCACGCCCGCCTGCCTGGGCCACGCCAGCGGGCCGGGCGACTTCACCGGCACCAGGGACATCGGAGACGTCATGGACGCATCGGAGACGTCATGAACGCACCGGAATTCACGCTCTACCTGTTCGGCAGCTCGGTGCCCTGGGGGTTTCCCTACGCTCCCACGTGCGACATCGGCACGATCGTCGCGCAGTCCTGGTCCGGCTCGGTCGGCGGCGCACCGCTCGTCGTCCGCAACGAGGCCCGGTACGGGGCTCCCTCGCGTTACGCCCTGGAGCGCATCCGCTCGGTGACCCAGCAGCCGCACCGCCCCAACTCCGCGCTGGCGCTGGTGTATTCGGGCAATAACGAGTTCCTGCACCTGGCGCCCGGGCGTGGTGCCACGCAGGGGTGGGGGCCGGCGCTCATGACGCCGGAGGAGCACGCCGCCATCATCGCCCGGCACCGCGCGAACCTCGAAGCGGGGGTCCTCGCCCTGCGCCGCGCCCACATCGAGTCCGTCCTCGCGACCATTCCCACCAACCTGCGCGACTGGCCGCCCACTTACAGCGCGCTCGACGCAGCCGACGCGGCCGACCTGGTGCTCCGCTACCAGCGCGCGCAGGACGACGCGCGTGCGGGCCGTACGGAGCAGGCGGTGCGCCGACTCCGTGAACTCCTCGCGGAGCAGCACCGGTTCGCGCAGGCCCACTTCCTCCTCGGGCGCCTGTACCTGCACTCCGGCCGGGCCGACGAAGCCCGCCGGCACCTGGTGGCCGCCAACGACTGTGACGGCCGCCCGCTGCGCGCCACCACCGACATCAACCGCACCATCCGTTCGCTCGCCGACACGCACGGCGTGCGGTTGCTGGACGTCGAGGCCGCCTTCACCGCGGCCGCCGGCGGCGTGTGCGGTCGCGGTGACTTCTGGGACGACTGCCATCCGACCCTGGGGGGATACCGGCGCATCGCCGCACTGCTCAACGCCCACGTCGCCGACCTCGCCGGCACGGGGGCCGCGCCGCGGGTCCCTCCGGTGGACGATGTCCGCGCGCACCACGGCATCGACGCCGCGTTCGACGCCGACGTCCTGTGGCGCATCGGCATGTACTACTACAAGCACTCCTCCTGCTGGGACAGCGCGCTCACCCTGGAAGTGGCCGAGGAGCACCTGCGCCGCGCCTTGGCGATGACGCCGACGAGCATCGAGGTGCACATCGCCCTCGCGCTCGTCCTCGCGCGCCGCGGCGACCGTGCCGCGGCGCGCGAACTCCTCGCCGCCGCCCTGGAGTTCGATCGGACCCGCGCCCTGTGGCTGCTCCACGGACCGGAGGCGCGCGCCCACTTCACCGCCCTGGACATCGACGACGCGGTCCGGTGGGCGCTCGGGCGCGCGCCGGCGGACACCCCCTGACCCGGGGCGGGGTGGGGGCGCCGCCGGCCGTGGTCGCTCATGCGGAGGCCGCGGCGGCGCCCACGTCTCCCGGGCGGTACTCCCGGACCAGCTGGTCGAAGGCGGCGTCACCGGCCGGGGTGTCCGGTTCGGCCTCCCGTACGCGGTGCCACTCCGATTCCGGCGCGGTCTGGTAGAGGCCGTAGCACTTAGCGATCCCGATGACCTCGGCGCGGCTGAGCTGCGGCTGGTCGAGGATGCTCACGTCGGCGTCCGCGATGTCGCAGAAGGTGTCGGGGTCCAGGTAGCCGTTCTGCTCCGCGATCTTGCGCAGCTCGGTGCCGTGCAACGGCGAGAAGATGAAGCACCCGACGGTGTCGATGTCGTCGGGCAGCCGCCGGGTGAACTCCACTGTCTCGAAGACGAGTTCACGGGTCTCCTCGGGCATCCCGATAATGCAGTTGCCGGTCGTGGAGAAGCTGCGGCCCGAGCAGATCTCGAAGGCTTTGCGCAGTTGGTCGTTGGTCTGGAACCGTTTGAGCATCTTGCGCCGGTACTCGGGGTTGCCGTGCTCGATCCCGATGCTGGTACGGAGCATGTTCATGCGTTCCAGCCCGTCGGCGGTGTGCTCCGTCATCGTCTCGGAGCGGGTGTTCATCCAGAACGGGATGCGGTAGTCGTCGTAGCGCTCGACGAGTTCGTCGAAGGCTCGCGTGGGCAACGCCAGGAAGGTGTCGGCCAGCCAGTAGACCAGCTCGATGTTGTGTTCCTTGTGCTGGTGGTCCAGCTCCGCCATCGTGCGGTCGAGCGACTTGCGCCGGTAGAACTTGCTGCCCTGTTCGGCGTTGGCGATGCGGTTCTGCCCGGGAGAGTTGCAGTACGTGCACTGAAAGGGGCAGCCGCGCTGGCTCTCGATGCCGATCGTCCGCCAGAGCTTGCCCTCCATGGGGCGGTAGATCGCCTGCTCCTCGAAGAGAGAGTAGTCGGCGAACGGCAGTTGGTCGAGGTCCACCCGGGGGCCCAGCGGATTGCGGTACAGCTGGCCGTCCTCGCGCACCCACAGGTTCGGGATGTCGGTGACGGACCGGCCCTCGCACATCCGCTCGCAGAGTTCGATCAGCGCGATCTCGCCCTCGCCGCGGCACACGTAGTCCCCGACGTGGTCCCGGAGGATGAAGTCCGGGGCGAACGTGGCGAAGGGGCCGCCCCAGATGGTGGGGATGCGCCGGCCCTTCTCGGGCAGCGCCCGGATCATGGCGCGGCCGACGGAGTACGTGTTCTCGACCACGGAGACGGCGATCAGGTCCGGCTGGTACTCCGCCACCTTGGCCCGGAAGTCCTCCAGCATGCTGGACTGCCGGAAATGAACGTCCCGGTCGAGCCAGTCGAACTGCTTCACGAAGGTCCGGTAGTGAATGTAGTTGTCGGTCAGCGGCTCCGCGTAGAAGGTGCTGTCGAACAAGTCCACCTGAAAGTCTTTTTCGCGGAGCAGCGAGGTAAAGAGCCCCATCGAATAGGGCATCATCGCCGACTGCTGGATATTCGGGTAGACCAGCAGAACCCGGAAGTCCTTGGGCTTCTTCTTCGAGTACCTCTTGGCGCCTCGGGTCTGCAGTTGTACGAATTCCTGTGCCATCTCTGCTCCAACCGGAGTCACTGGTGCCGCGAGAAGGAGTTCCGAACGTGCCATGCACGATTGCGCACGGTCAACTGCGCTCATGTGTCGCGCAGTTGGGCACGCTCCCGGTCTTCTGTTCGCGGACGGCGCATCGCCCGGACCCGCTGCGGATGGCCTCGTCGGGACGCCGGACCCGGCGGACGCTTCGGCGCCCGTGCTCGATCACTTGATGCATGGTGCACCAGGTGCGAAAATCAACGCTGCTCCTCGTTGATCAAGCAAGCGTTCCCCCGAACTGCATGGCGACGATAAGGAGGCGGCGACTTGACGCTGAGTCCGTCGAAGGAAGACACAAATACCCACTCGACCAGCACCATCGCAACTCAGGACAAGCCTCGTCTGCACAGCGTGGATTCCTGGCCCCGGCACCGTCTCGACGAATCGGCCCCGGTGACCAGCGTAAGGTTGTCGACCCTGATCACCTGTGAATCCCCTCGGCTGAGCGGAGAGGACGAGGAACACATTCGGGTCCTGGCCGAATCCGGAGCACAACTGCCGCCGATCGTGGCGTGCCGACGGAACCTGCACGTCATCGACGGTCACCATCGGGTCCACGCGGCGCTGCTGCGCGGGGACGACCACATCGGGGTCCAGTTCTTCGACGGGTCCGACGACGAGGCGTTCGTGCTCGCCGTCCACCTCAACGTCGAGCACGGACTCCCCCTGACCCGCGCGGACCGGCAGGCTGCCGCAGGGCGGATCCTGCGCACCCATCCCCACTGGTCCGACCGGCTCGTCGCCGAACTCAGCGGCATCTCGGACAAGTCGGTGGCACGACTGCGGTGTACAACCTCGGACCTTCCGCAGTCGCACACCCGCACCGGATCCGACGGCCGGACCAGACCGCTGACCACGCAGGAGGGACGGCAACGGGCGGCGAGACTGCTGGCCGAACAGCCGGGCGCCTCCTTACGGCACATCGCGCGGGCATCGGGGATCTCCGTCGGCACCGCACGCGACGTCAAGGACCGATTAAGCAAGGGCCTCTCCCCCCTGCCGGACGCCGTGCGGCAGGGCTCCCGTACGTCGCGGACCGAGGCCGCCGAGGAGGACGCCTGCGTCACTCCGCTGCGGCTGGACGGTCACCAGCAACTGCTGGTGACCCTCACCCAGGACCCGTCGCTGCGGCTGACCGACGTCGGCCGCACGTTCCTGCGGCTCGCCCTGGCCCACCCCAACGACGTACAGACCTGGGACCGGCTGGTGGAGGGTCTGCCGCCGCACTGTCTCGATCAGGCGCTGCGGCTCGCGCGCAGCCATGTCGCGGCGTGGCTGCACTTCAGCACGGCCGTCGAGGAGCGCAAGGGCCGGGCCGACTGACGTCGTGCGCGGTGCGGGCCCGGCCACCGGACGCTCAGCGCCCCGGCGTGCCCCAGCGGCGCCGCAGCACTCCGGCCTCCTCGCACTCCTGCAGCAGATTCCACACGGCCCGGGGACTCAACTGCCTCTCCGCGGCCTTGAGCGCCTCGTCGAAGTCGAACCACTCCGGGGCCTCGCCCAGCATCCAGCGGCACAGCGGCGCGGCCTCAGCGGGCAGTTCGACGTCGATGCCCCGTCCCCCATAATCCACCACGACCGGCGGTTCGGCGGTCAACAGCCGTGCGCCGGCGTCCGGTTCCACCTGGAAGGCCGCCTGGTGGTGGGAGGCGAGGTTGCCGAGCAGGTCGTCGTCGAGGAGCGAGCGCGGGTCCGCGAGCGCCTCCCGTGCGCGCTCGGCGGCTGCGGCCATCCCCTGCCGGGCCTCGTCGGTCGGACCGGCCAGGCCGAACGCGCCGAAGGGCGTGGTGCGCATCCACGGTTCCCGGGTGAGCCGGCGTTCCAGTGCGGCGAGCAGCACGTGCGACCACGTGGGCAGGGCGAAGTGGTAGCCGAGGGACAGTGATGCCTCGTCGTCGGCGAGCGTCGTGTGGTAGATGCCCCGCGGCAGCAGCAGCACGGACCCGGCCCGCATGTCGATCTCCTCCAGGCCGGTGACGAACTCGGAGCGGGTGGCCACCCGGGGAATCGAGGGCGGGAAGTCAAGGCGCGCCGACAACTCCTCGTTGTATAGCGGGAATTCGAGGAACGGATGCCGTCCAACGCGCCAGCGCTTGTGGCCCCGCAGGTGCACCACGACGCTGTCGAACCGGTCGTAGTGCATCCCAAGGCCCGAGCCGGCGCCTGCCGGTGTGTACACCAGGCTCAGCACGAACGGCCACGCGCTGTTCCACGGATCGGCCAGGCCGCGGGCCGCGATCGGCTGGTGCGGCAGGCCGATCGCCTCCAGGATGCCCGTGCTGCGCCGCAGGGCCTCGGGCAGGTGCTCCAGCATCTTCCAGCAGATGATGGTGTGTCCCGCATGGTACAGCGGAACCGCGTCGCTGATCGTCGTCGGGGGAAAGGTGTACAGGTCCTGCACGTCCTGGGTCGCGGCCGCGCTTCCCTCGTCGCGTGCCGGGTCGCGAAATCCGTAGACCGACACCTCCATGTCGGGCGCGAACTCGGCCAGCGCTTCCGGTGTGGAAAAGCGTTTGGCTATCTGTTCCTCAAGGGCTTTCTGGTCGCCGTGTTCGATGAGATGGCGTCCTTCTGCCCAGTGTTTGCGCGGCGCGTCGTACGCGCTTGTACCCGGGAACAACTCCTGCAGCGCGTCGGTCATGGGGCTCTCCCGTCCTGGTGCCTACTCGGTCGGCGGCGGAGCGCGGCTCGCGGTGCGTCACCGTATTTCTGTCTACAGCCAACAGGGGCTCAGCTCCAACTGACCAGTGTTGCCCGGGAAACTGAAGAGTCTTTAGGCTGATGCGACCTGAAGCGGACATGGGGTGACCTCGTTGACTTTCGCACCGAAGAAACTTCTTCCGGGAATGCTTTCCGACGCCGACCGCTCTCTCCCCAAGAGCACTCGGCTCCGTCGCATGCTGCGGTCGGATCACCTCGAATTCATCCTCGAAGCCCATAACGGGATCAGTGCCTCCATCGCCGAGGAGGCGGGGTTCCGGGGTATCTGGGCCTCCGGGCTCGCGCTGTCCGCACAGTTCGGCGTGCGGGACAACAATGAGACGAGTTGGTCGCAGGTCGTCGACATGGTCGAGTTCATGGCCGATGCGACGTCGGTGCCGATTCTGCTCGACGGGGACACGGGGTACGGAAACTTCAACAACGCCCGCCGGTTGGTGCGCAAACTCGAACAGCGCGGTATCGCGGGCGTGTGCATCGAGGACAAGTCGTTCCCGAAAACCAACAGTTTCATCAACGGCCAGCGCCAAGAGCTTGCCGACATCGACGAGTTCTGCGGGAAGATCGCCGCGGCGAAGGACTCCCAGCTCGACGACGACTTCTGTGTCGTGGCCCGCGTGGAGGCGTACATCGCGGGGCGGGACACCCGGGAGGCGCTGGCGCGCGCGGAGGCGTACCGGCGGGCCGGCGCGGACGGGATCCTCATCCACAGTTCCCAGTCGAAGCCGGACCAGATTCTCGAATTCGCCCGGGAGTGGGCGGGCCGCGCTCCGCTCGTGATCGTGCCGACCAAGTACTACAGCACGCCCACGCAGGTGTTCCGGGACGCGGGGGTCAGCCTGGTGATCTGGGCCAACCACCTCATCCGCAGCGCCGTCGACTCGATGCAGGCCACCGCGCGGCGGATCTTCGAGGACGAGTCGCTGGTCGAGGTCGAGGACCGCATCGCGAGCATCACGGAGATCTTCCGGCTCCAGTGCACGGAGGAGCTGGCCGAGGCGGAGCACCGGTACGCCGCCGGGGCGCCTGCCACGACGGCGGTGGTCCTCGCCGCGAGCCGCGGCGACGAGCTGACCGACCTCACCAGCGACCGGCCCAAGACGATGCTCTCCGTCAACGGGAAGCCGCTGCTCACCCGGCTCGTCGAGCTGTGCAGGACCCAGGGGATCGGCGACATCTCGGTGGTGGCGGGATACCGGGCCGACAGCGTCGACGTCAAGGACATCGGCCTGATTGTCAACGACGACCACGCGACGAACGGCGAACTCGCCTCGCTCGCCTGCGCCCGCCACGCCTTCAGCGACGAGATGGTGATCCTCTACGGCGACTTGTTGTTCCGCAGCTACATCCTGCGGGAGTTGCTGGAGTCTGAGAGCGAACTCACCGTGGTCGTCGACTCCCAGGAAGCCCATCCGGGCACGATCCGCGACGACGCGTACTGCGCCTCCCCCGACGACCGGTCCCTGTGGGGGCACAACGTCCTGCTCCAGCACATCGGAGGCGACGAACGCGGCGACACGGCCGGCCCACAAGGCCGCTGGATCGGCATGTTCCGGGCCCGCGCCGGTGGCCGGGCCTGGATCGAGGAGGCCCTCGACGCCCTCAGCGTCAGCCCGCGCTTCGATCACCTGACCTTGAGCGACCTGCTCAATCACATCGTCGAGGCGGGCCATCCCGTGCGCGTCCTGTACATCCACGGGCACTGGCTCGACGTGAACTCGCTCGGCGACCTCGAACAGGCCGGCCGGTTCACCGCCGGCCAGCCGTGAAGGAGCCCCCGTGATCCAGGCTCGCGATTTCGTCGACCGTGCGCTCGCCCGGCGCTTCGACTCGTACGCAGGAGTTCCGTGCTCCTTCCTCACTCCCCTCATCAACCGCGTCATCGGCGACGCGCGCACCGGCTATGTGTCGGCGGCCAACGAGGGCGACGCGGTCGCCATGGCTGCCGGGGCCTGGATCGGCGGCCGGCGCGGCGTCGCGCTCATGCAGAACTCCGGTCTCGGCAACGCGCTCAACCCGCTGACCTCGCTGGTGCACACCTTCCGCATCCCCGTCCTGGTCATCTGTACCCATCGCGGGGCTCCTGGCGTGGACGACGAGCCGCAGCACGCGTTGATGGGACGGATCACCGACAGGCTCCTGGAGACCATGGCCGTCCCGTCCGCGCGCTTCCCCGACGAGCCGGACGCGATAGCGGGCGTACTGGACGAGGTCGATCAACGCTTCGGGAAGCGGGAGCCCGCCGCGCTGGTCCTCGAACGGGGCTGCTGTGCCCCGTATCCCCTGGCCACGGCGGAGCCGGCTCCCCGCGCGGCGACCGCCGCCGTCGAGGGGCGCGGGCATGTGCTGGCGGCGGGGCAGCGCTCGCCGCGCCAGGCGTTCTTGGAGACCGTCGTGGAGATCGGCGCCGCTCCACGGACCGTGGTGGTGGCCACCACCGGCTACACGGGACGGGAGCTGTACGCGCTCGCGGACCGGCCGAACCACCTCTACATGGTGGGCTCCATGGGCTGCGCGTCCTCGTTGGCGCTCGGCCTGGCGCGGGCCCGGCCCGACCTGCGGGTCGTCGTGGCGGACGGCGACGGCGCGCTGCTCATGCGCATGGGCAACCTCGCGACGATCGGCGCGTACGGGCCCGCGAACCTGCTGCACATCGTCCTGGACAACGAGGTGCACGACTCGACCGGCGCACAGGCCACGGTCAGCGCGCACACCGACTTCGCGGGCATCGCCGCGGCCTGCGGGTACCGCAGGGTGCTGCGGACCGACGCGGTGGACGAGCTGCGGGAGTTCTGCGCCGGGCCGGCGCGAGCGGCAGGACCGCACTTCGCGCACGTGAAGATCGCTCCCGGCACCCGGGCCGGACTGCCCCGGCCCCATCTGGCGCCGCCCGACGTACTCGACCGATTCGTGGATCACACAGGAGGGTCCCGATGAGGACCATTCTGCTCAACCCCGGTCCCGTGACACTGTCGCAGCGCGTACGGGATGCGATGCTCCGGCCGGATCTGTGCCATCGCGAGCCCGAGTTCGGTGCCCTTCAGGAAGGGCTGCGCCGCAAGCTGCTCGCCGTGTACGCGAGCGACCCGGAGCGCTGGGCGCCCGTGCTGCTCACCGGGTCCGGCACCGCGGCGGTCGAAGCCATGCTGACCAGTCTCGTGCCGTCGCACGGCCGCGTGCTCATCGTCGAGAACGGTGTCTACGGCGAGCGCATGACGCAGATCGCCCGGGCGCACGGTCTGCCCCACCAGCACGTCACCGCGGCGTGGTCCGCCCCCATCGAGCTCGCCGCCGTCGAGCGGGCGCTGCGCTCGGCCGCGTTCACTCACATCGCGGTGGTGCATCACGAGACGACCACGGGACGGCTCAACGACCTCGACGGCCTGGCGGGCCTCGCACGGGCTCACGGCGCGCGGCTGCTGATCGACGCGGTCAGCAGCTTCGGTGCGGAGGCGATCCGGCTCGACGACTGGTGTGTGGACGGCTGCGCGGCCACGGCGAACAAGTGCCTGCACGGCGTGTCCGGCGCCGCCTTCGTCCTGGTGCGCCGGGCCGCGCTGAGCGGCACCGAGCAGCGCACCGTGTACTTGGACCTCGCCGCGCACCTCGCCCGTCAGGACGTCGGTTCGACCCCCTTCACCCATGCCGTCCAGGCGTTCTACGCGTGGGACGAGGCGCTGGACGAGTTCGCCGAGGAGGGCGGGCTGCGGGCCCGGCGCGCTCTGTTCCGCACCCGCATGGGCCGGATCAGCGAGCGGCTGCGCGCCTGCGGCGTCGCTCCTCTTCTGCGGGACGACGAGACGTCCTGTGTGCTGCGTTCCTTCCGGCTGCTTCCCGGCCACGGCTACGCCGCCTTGCACTACCGGCTAAAGCAGGAGGGATTCGTCATCTACGCGGGCCAGGGCCCGCTGTCCGACGACATCTTCCGGGTCTCGGCGATGGGCGACATCGGCGGGAAGGATCTGACGCGGCTGCTCGACGCGTTCTCGGCCGCCCTCGCCGAGCCCCTCGGGTAGTTCAGTCGACGTGGGTGGGAGCGAGGTCGCGTGCGGCGTCCAGCGCCGCCGCCAGCGTCCGCACCGCCAGGTCGACGTCGTCGTCCGCCAGCCAGCCGACATGGCCGAAGTGCAGGGTGGGCGCGCCCTGCGGATCCGCCCCGGTCGCCACGACCATGCGTGCCGTCGCGAACATCTGGTTCTGCAGTTCCCGCACGTCGACCGCGGCGGGGAGCAGCGCCGTGGTGCAGGCCGCGCTGGGCCGCGTACTGGCCAGTTCAAGGCCCGCCACGTCCACGCATCCGCGCCGGAACCGCTCCGCCAGACGCTGGTGGTGGGCGAGTACGTGGTCGAGGCCGGCCTCAAGAATCAACCCGACGGACATCTGTAGTCCGGCCAGGGCCGGTGCCGCGAGGCGCCGGCCGGAACTCTCCGCCTCACGGTGCGTGCGCAGGTCCAGCGAGGTGCCGGCGCAGCCGCCGTCGGCCGCCGGTTCGTCGAGGAGGCGCAGGGCGCTGGGTCCCAGTGCCACCAGGCTCACGCCGGGCGGTGCCATCATGCCGCTGTCCGACGAGGACAGGGCGATGTCGACGCCCCACTCGTCCATGCGCAGGTCGTCGGCGCAGAGCCCGAGGCACGCGTCGACCGCGAAGAGAGCGTCGTTCGCCCGCAGGACCTCCGCGACGGCCGGGAGGTCGGTGCGTGTCCCGTCCTCCGCCTCCGTCTGGGAGAGCAGGACGAGGCGTACCGCGGGGTGATCGGCGAGCAGCCGGTCCAGTTCCGTGGGCGTCGCCCCGGTGCCGAACGGCGTCAGCAGTGAGGAGACCCGTCCCCCGAATCGGTCGGCGGCCTTCCGGCGTCGTTCGACCGAGGTGCGGCCGCCGACGATCAGGATGGCGTCGCCGGGGGCGCAGAGCGTCCGCAGGACGGCCTCCCAGGCGAGGTCGTCGGGTCCCGAGAACGGCAGTACCGCGCCTTTGGTGCGGAACAGTTCGGGCAGTTTGGCGGTGACGTCACGCCACACCGCTTCCAGGACCGGTGCCCCGGAGGCGGGCGCCTGACGGCCCAGCAGGGCCTGCACCTCGGCGGGCAGCCGCGGGACACCAGGGGTCCACCATCGCGCGTCCGGAATGACCTGGGCGACGGTGGTCCGGTGCTGGGCCGGCAGGCTGGTGAACGCGCCGGGGCGAGCGGGCGCGGCCGGTCCCCACTGGCTGCGATCCGCCGCGCGGACGAGCACGAAGTGGGGGACGAACACGAGGCCGGACAGCACCGCGAAGAGCCCGGTGAGCGCGATCAGGGCCTCTTGGGTGACCCCGCTGACGACCAGGGCCACGGCCATCGGTAACTCGATGGGCGAGAGGTTGTAGATGCCCTTGACGATGCGTCGGAACGCCGCCCGCAACCGCGGATACCCGGCCACGCTCGCCGCGTCGGGGCGCACCTGCCGGACGACAGCGATGTACACGGCCTGCACGACCGCCAGCGCGGCGGCGAGCAGGATGTTGCCGGGCCGTGGGTCGTCGAGCAGCAGCGCGGCCGCCGCCCCCGCGACCAAGCCCATGTTCCCTGTCCAGTGGGCGAGTTGCTCCAGCAGCGTGCCGGCGAGGGAGGGCTGTCGGCGGTGCCGCGCAAGGTCGCCGTCGAGGCAGTCGAGCAGGACGGAGAGCAGGATCAGAGCAAGCGCGTACACCGTGTGCTCGTAGGCGAGGGCCACGGACGCGGTGATGAGGAGCAGGGCCCACACCACGGTCAGCGCGTTCGAGCTCAGCCGCGTGGGGGTGAGCCGCGCGGCCAGACGCAGGCTCAGGAACTTGAAGGGCGCGTACAGCGGCGGGTACGGCGGCGTGACGATGGGGGGCTCGGTCGTGGGCGTGGGCGGCGCGGGCTGGGACAAGGCTCCTCCGTGGTGGCACCGACGGGAAAGCCCGGCAGGGCCGCGTACGACTCCTGCCGGGCCCACTGGCGCTGCGGCCGGGCCGCCACGCCGTACGGACGTGCCCGGACGGCGTGCCCTGGTCGGCCGTGGGACGTGTCTCTCAGACCGCCAGACCCGCGGGTACCAGCTCGGGAGCGAGGCTGGCGGTCAGGCTGGGTGCCAGGCTCGCCGCGGGCGAGAGGTCAGGAGCGAGACTGGCCGTCAGATTCGGCGCCAGACTCGCCGCGGGCGAGAGGTCAGGAGCGAGACTGGCCGTCAGATTCGGCGCCAGACTCGCCGCGGGCGAGAGGTCAGGAGCAAGGCTGGCCGTCAGATTCGGCGCCAGACTCGCAACTGGATCGACATCGTTCATGTTTTCTCCCGTCGATTGTCGCGACATGGAAGGGACTTATTCTGGGCAGCCGCGAATATCCGGTCAAGGGACCTCAGTTGTGCCACGACGAAACAGGGAGATTCGGCGAGCGGCGAATGGGTGTTCCGCCGCACGACGGTGTCGTTACTCTTGCTGCTCCCCTCTAGTGTCCGCGTGGTCATCTACTGCCGGAGATGCTGATGAAGATAGACGTGGCTCGGATTCTGGAAACGCTGAAGAGTCGTCGCCTCCTGCCGGACACCTGCCAGGCGGCATTCCTCGTCGGCTCTGCCGCCCGCGGCTGGAGCAACAAAAAGAGCGACATCGATGTGTACCTGGTCAGCACGGATCCCTGGCCGATGCCCGACCTGGTGGGGGTACCGGTGCCGCTGGAACCCGCAGAGGTCGGCTGGCACTCCTCGTACATCGACGACCGCGGGTGGGACCTGGCTTATTGGCTGGACACCCAGGTCGACCAGATGCTCGCCAAGGTCTCGTGGACGGACTACGACCGGACGCGCGCCGCGAGCGGGGACGCTCTCGCGCCACGGGAAGAGGTCTTTCTGGAGCGCGTGACCACGTGCGTGCCGCTGATGGGCGAGGACTGGCTGGCGCGTCGACGCGCCGAGGTCGAGTCGTCGGCCTACCGCTCCATCCTGGTCACCCGGTCGTTGGGCGCGGCGGACATGGCCGTCGAGGACACGCTCGGGCAGTTGGAGGACGGCGATGTGAACAGTGCCGTGCTCTCGGCCCGCACCGCGCTCTCGCACATCGTCGACGCCCTGCTCGAAGAGCGGGGCCAGTACGGCAGTTACATTCCGAAGTGGCGGGCGCGCCGCTTCCAGGAGGCCGATCCGACGGCGCTGCCTTTCTCGAAGTACTGGGAGCTTGAGACGATGCAGGGCTTCGATCCCCGCGACCCGTCAAAATGGATCAACGAGGTTCTCACGCTATGCCAGGACTTGTCGTTGAAGATAGAAGTCTGAGGCGCGCTGTGGCCCGCGCGGCCGGACGCACCCGTCGGCGTGCTCGGCCCCGGGCCTCATGATCCGCATCCAGCTCGACGACCTGACGCTGGGGCGGGTGCGCATGGCCGTCAGCCCGCTGTGGGAGGCGGTGTCCAGCGTGGCGCTGACCACCCGGTACCGCGCCGAGATCCCCTACCCGTACGCCAAGTGGGCCGCGGCGGCCATGCGTCGCGTCTCGCGTGACCTTCTCGGCGAACTGAACACGACGATCCGGGCGCACGCCCTGGAACCGTCGTCCTCCCTCACCCCCATTCCGCGCTCCCCCTCGCCCGACATCGAGGAGGAGTTGGCGGCGCTGCGAAGCGCGGGGCACGACCGGTTCGCGTACCTCATCGGTGAGTACTGGACGGCCACGATCGCCTCGTCGTGGCCGGCGATGCGGGGTGTGCTGGAAGAGGAGATCCTGGTCCGCGGCCGCACGCTGGTCACCGAGGGCGCGGACCGGATGCTGGAGGATCTGGGCGGGCGGATCCGCTGGCACCGCCAGGAGTTGAGTGTGCCGCACCGGACCGACATGGACTGCCGCATGACGGACGGGCGGCTCATCATCGTCCCCATGCTGTTCGGGCGCGGCGCGCGGGTCTTCTGCGCGGTGCGGGACACCTTCGCCTTCTCCTACCAGGCGCACGGAGCAGCCGTCGTGAGCAGTTCGTCCCAGGTCAGCGCCAGGGACGTCGACGACGTACGTCCAAGGGACCGGCTGACGACGCTGCTCGGGCGCGGTCGGGCCAAGGTGCTGCGGGCGCTGGCGTCGCCGACGACGACCACGGGACTGGCCAGTTCCATCGGACTGGCGCCGAGCACCGTCTCGCAGCACCTGGCCGTGCTCTCCTCGGCCGGCCTGGTCCGACGCCACCGGGTGGGGCCACTTGTGCTCTACGAGTTGGAGGACTCCGGCGTCACCCTGCTCGCCGAGCTGGGTGCCTGAGCCCCGGGGCCGTACGACGGTCAGCCGGTTCTGCGCAGATTGCGTACGGCCGGGACGGCGAGCAGGAGGCCGACCGTGACCAGCAGCATCACCGAGGAGAAGTACAGGACCGGCACGGCGCCGATCCAGACGGAGGCCGGACCCGCGGCCATCTGCCCGACCGGCTTCATGACGAGCGATCCCGCGACGTCGTAGGCGTGCACCCGGCCCAGGACGTCGGGGGGAATCTTCGTCTGCACGCTCGAATGGAACATGACGAGCCAGAAGGCGCCGCCCACCCCTTCCATCGCGTAACCGACCGCGAGCAGGGGCGGCGGCCAGTCCAGCGCGACCGCGAGAATGCCGATGACCGTGCAGGCCATGGCGATGCTGCCCGCGCGCAGCGGGAAGATGGGCCGGATGCGTGCGGCCAGCAGTCCCCCGAGCACCGCGCCCAGACCGAAGACGGACATGATGAGACCGAGTGCGCGTTCCCCGTGTCGCAGGGTGATCAGGCTCTGCCCCAGTGTCAGGACGGGGCCGTTCACCGCCACCTGATAGAGCATGAAGATCACGATCACGCTCCACAGCCAGGTCCGCGCGCGGAACTCGTGCCAGCCCTGCACCAGGTCCAGCCGGAACGACGTCCGTAGCGTCGGGCGCGCGAACGTCAGGCGCATGGCTAGCAGGCAGCCGGCGCTGAGGGCGAACGTCCCGGCGTCGATCAGCACGACGGCCCACACCGGGCAGAAGGCCAGAAGGAGCCCGGCCGCGGCCGGCCCGGCGACGGTCATCAGGGACTCCGTGACGCGGATCGCCGCGTTGGCCCGCTGCACATCGCGCGCGGTGCGCGGGATGACGCTGCCGTACCCCGGTTGGAAGGCGGCGGTGCACACTCCGCTGAGCGCCAGCAGGGTGAGGATCAGCCACAGGTCGGGGCGGCCGGCCGCGAAGGAAAGCGCGAGAACGCCGTGCAGGACCAGCCGCGCCACGTCCGCGACGATCATGACGCGGACCGGGGTGAACCGGTCAGCGAGCACCCCGCCGAGGATGACGAGCAGGGCCAGCGGCGCGGTGTTGGCCGCCAGGGCGTATCCCACGCCGGTGACGCCGTATCCGGCGCGCAGCACCGCCACCGTGATCGTGATCGGCATGAGCATCTGGTCGCCGAAGACAGACACGGTGCGGGCTAGGAACAACAGGGTGAAGTTGCGGGACCAGAGCCGTTCGGGCAGCTTGTCCCGTTCGGCGCCGAACAGCACGGACATGCATCTACCCGCGCCGGCTCGGGGTGTGCGCGGGCGAGAAGTCGTGGTCGACGCGCTCTTCGATCTCCAGGTCGCGGACCAGGCGTTCCACCGTGCTGAAGTCCGTGAGCATCGGGCCGGAATCGGGCGCGCGGCGCGTATCGGCGATGATTTCCTCGGCGCCGGCCACGCCCACGAAGGCGAGAATGTCCGACCAGATCTCGTAGTCCTGTGCACCGAGCGCCCGAATCGCCTCGGGAATCGTCTGGATGAACAGGTCGCGCTGTTCCTCGTTCAGGTGCACGAACACGTCTTTCATGACTTCTGCCACGATCGGGCCGTGTGCTGCCTCGTCCCGTGCATGCAGCCGCGCCACCAGGGCGTGTACCGGCTGAATCGTCGTGTCCCGAGCGAGCAGTTCGAGGAATTTGTTGATGTGCAGTTCACCCACGACGGTCCAGACTAGAAACAGGATGTCCCGCTCCCATTTCTCACTGCGCGCCGCGGTCAGTTCGAAGAGTCGACGGTTCGTCACCGGGTGGGAGTAGTCGGGTTCTTCCGTGAGGCCGCGCGCCTCCTTGGTGCGCCGCATGGCGGTCATGTGCATGTAGGTGTGCCACACCTCGTCGATGTGCGACTGCTGGAGGGCTTCTTTCGCCGTGTACCGTTCGACGCCCGGAAATACCCCGTGTGTCAGCATTTCGAAGGTCGGATTGGCGACGTACTCCTCGGCGGCGATCACGCGCGCGTTGTACGCCTGCCAGCCCAGCGTGTTGACGAGGCGCCGCGACTCCTCGGGAGCCTCCAGGAAACAGGGGTGCCCGGAAAACGGAATGAGGTGCGCCGGATAGTCGGTGACGTCGGAGTCCCGGGTAGCCGACTGCATAAAGGCGGCCATGTCCGTGCGTATGCTCGCCCGCCGGGGCCAGGCTGCGACGATCCGCTGGAGAGTGTCGGGACCGATGTGCGGCTGCACCTCCGGATTCTCGGATTCGAACTCAGAGAAATCTGACATATCCACGAGGTCGTCGCCTCTCCTTCTCCGACAGAACGCACCCCACTATGAGGGCGTGCAAGGCGGTTCTGTCAAGACTCTTCCGCAAGATCGTCGATATCTTCGAGGGCCGGAATCCGGCAGGCCAAAAGGGGGGATTCGGTTACCGGCGAAACGCTTTCTTATCGCTGCGGAGCCGGGATACTCTCTCCTCCGCAACGCCCGCCGCCGGCAGGGTCCGGTCGCCCGAAGGCCCGTCACCGGAGAGGCCCGATGTCCTATATCGCAGAATTGCGCGCCCAGGTGGGAACCCGCCCGCTGATTCTTCCCGGGGCGTCCGTCATCGTCGTGGACTCGCACGGTTCGGTCCTGCTGATGGGGCGCGCGGACACCGGGGGCTGGGGGCTCCCCGGCGGATTCTTGGATCCGGGTGAGTCGCTGGAGGAGGCCGCGCGCAGGGAAGTTCGGGAGGAAGTCGGCCTTGAGTTGGGCGATCTCACCCTGTTGAACGTCTTCTCCGGAGCCGACCAGTACTTCCGCTACCCGAATGGCGACCAGGTTTTTAATGTGACGGCCGTGTTCACCGCGACGGCGCCGGACCAGAACTTTCGCCTGGATCCCGGCGAGGTCACCACAGCGGAGTTCTTCCCCCTGCATCGAATTCCGGATACCGTCATCGCGCCCGAGGTGCCGATTCTCGAATTCTATGCGCGAACGACAAAAAACTCTCCATGAAAACCGGAGCCCAGCTTCATGGACTACCTTGCGTTCCTGGAATCCACACTGGCTGACGCGGCGAAACTGGCCCTGGCCGCCCCGCCGGACGGGCCGGTGCGGGTCAAGGCCGAGGACGCGGACCAGGTGGTGACGCCGACCGACACTGCGGTCTCCGCCTTCCTGAAGCACCGGATCCACGACCGGTTCCCCGACGACGGCATCGTGGACGAGGAGTCCGGTCCCGTCCGCGGGACGACGCCGGTGACCTGGGTCATCGACCCGATCGACGGCTCGTCCAACTTCGCGGCCGGGGCCCCGCTGTACGGCGTCATGGTGGGCGTCCTGCACCGTGCGCGGCCGGTGGCGGGCGCGGTGGCGCTGCCGGTCTTCGTCGAGACGTACGTCGCGCAGGCCGGCCACGGCGCCTTCCTGAACGGGAGCCGGTTGACGATCCGCGGCGACGGCGACATGGCACAGGACCTCATCTCGTACGGAATTGACGTCCACCAGGAAGACATCGATCTCGACTTCCGCGCGCTGCGCCTTCTCGCACCACGCTGCCGAGGTCTGCGCATGAGCAACAGCATCTTTGACTGCATGATGGTCGCGAAATCCGCGTACACCGCATTCATGCATCGGCACAATCGCCTATGGGACTGTGTCGCCGCGCAGATCATCATCGAAGAGGCTGGTGGAATATTCACCGACATGGAAGGACGCAGGCTCGATTACACCGATCCGACCGCGCGCATCAATGACGTGTATTCGATGCTGGCCTGCGCACCCCACGTGCACGACACGATCAAGGATCTCATCCGGGAAAGTTCCTCGCGTAGTGCACGGAATGGGTAGCCCATGGAGTCGCCGATGATCTCGCTGGTTTCTATCGATGTGCACGAAGCGGAATCTCTGGTGCTTGAGGTTTTGCGCTCCGGTCAACTCGCTCAGGGGCCCATGGTGGAGCGTCTTGAGAAGGTGATCGGGCAGTGGGCGGGGGTCGAGCACGCCGTCGCGGTCAGCAGCGGGACGGCCGCGATCCTGCTGAGCCTTCAGGCTTGGGAGCTGAAGCCGGGTGACGAGGTCATCACCTCGCCCTTCACCTTCTCCGCGACGCTGAACGCCATCATCACGAGCGGCGCCACCGCCTCGTTCGTAGACATTCATCCCGATGATTTCAATATGGACCCGGAACTGCTGGAAGCGCGCATCAACGACCGGACCAAGGTGCTCCTGCCCGTGGATCTCTACGGGCAGACAGCGGACATGGCAAGCATAGAGAAGATCGCGGTGAAGAACCGCCTCAAGATCGTCGAGGACGCGGCTCAAGCCATCGGCTCCAGCCAGTTCGGGAGACCGGCCGGAAGCTTTGGCGCAGGCTGCTTCTCTCTTTATGCGACGAAGAATGTGACGGCCGGGGAGGGCGGTGTCGTCACGACGGACGACGGCGAATTCGCCGACAGAATACGCCTTTTACGGAATCAGGGAATGCGCGATCGGTACGACTATCGCCGCATCGGCGGGAATCATCGGCTCTCGGATCTGCACGCGGCGGTCGGCCTCTCCCAGTTCGCGCATCTCCAAGAATTCAGCGAAAAGCGTGCGTACAACGCGGACCGGCTGTCCGACGGACTGGCCGGAATACCGGGATTGCTGCTTCCGCGAACAATTCCGGGGCACACGCACGTCTGGAACCAGTACACCGTGCGCGTCACCGAGGACGCTTCCTGTTCGCGTGACGAACTCGCCGCACGACTGGCCCGAAACGGGATAGCGTCGGGCCTTTTCTACCCGCGCCCGGTCTTCGACTACCCGTGTTACCGAGGCCACCCGCAGATCGTTCCGGCCGCTGTGCCGGTGGCCGCCCGGACAGCGGCAGAGGTCCTCTCGCTGCCCGTGCATCCCGGTCTCACCGATGCGGACCTCGACCGCGTCATTCGTGAGACCCGAGCGGCCCTGCGCGGATGACGGGGGCAGCGCTCCCCCGCGTCCTGCTGGTGGGAGCCGGCGTGATGGGAGGCCACCACGGGCGGGTGATCGCCGAGAGCGCACGCTGTGACCTGGCGGCCGTGGTGGACCCGGACGAGCACCGCGGACGCAGGCTGGCCAGGCGCTACGGGACGGACTGGGCGCCGGAGATCGACACCTTGTCCGGCGTGGACGCCGTGGTGGTGGCCTCCCCCACCGGACAGCACAGGAGAACCGCCCTCGACGTGCTCGGCGAGAACATTCCGCTCTTCGTCGAGAAGCCGCTGTCCGCGAGCCTCGCGGAGAGTCAGGAAATCGTCGATGCCGCACTCGCGCGAGGCACCCCACTCATGTGCGGATTCATCGAGCGGTTCAACCCCGCCGTGCGGGAGGTCATGCCACGCGTCAACGCACCGGAAGCGGTCTTCACCTATCGCTTCTCCGGTTACTCGCCCCGCATGAACGCGGGGGTTTCCTGGGACCTTCTGGTCCATGACGTGGATCTGGTCCTGGGTATTTTCGACGGACAGAAGCCGATCGTCGAAGGAGCCACCACCGGGCGCCACAGCGGCGAGGAGCGGATCGGCGAGGACACGGCCACCGCATTGGTGAAGTTCGCCGACACGAACGCCGCCATTCTGTCGGCCAGCAGGGTGGCGGACCATCGCGCGCGCATCATGACCATTTCTCAGCCGGGCGCGATCATCGTGGCGGACCTGCTGAATCCGACGGTGACCATGTACGCGCCGTCGTCGAGTCCGCCCGGTCTCCCCTGCACAGATCCCCCTGCGTTTCCGGTCCTTGAGCACCTGGATTGCTCTGAGCGCCGCGACCCGCTCGCTGCGCAATGGGATCATTTTGTGGACATCATCGAGGGTACATCAGATCCGCGGGCCGAAGCCGCCTCGATCCTGCCCAGCCATGAAGCCGTGGAAGCCATCCTCGATGCCGCGACGGAGCAATATGTGGATATCTAAGGTTTCACTCCATCCGTTCACCGGACGCTCCGGCATCGCGCATTCCCTGGCAGCAGAAGTTCAGCGTTTTGATTCAGGAATCATTGACCTGCGTTATGTCTTGTGTGCCGACATGTCTCGGGTTCGAGTGCCCAGCGTTCGCCCGTCATGTCACACCTCCCCTACGGATGAGCTGTGGCGGCACACGTGTTTCGAAATGTTCGTGCACAAGGACAGCAACTCTCCCGCGTACTACGAGTTGAATATTTCGCCGTCCGGGCAATGGGCGCTCTACAGCTTCGACGCCTATCACAAGAACATGACCCCTGTGATCCCTACCCGCCCCCCAAGGGTCCACGCCATCCAAGCCGAGGACCGGCTGGAGGTTCAGGTCCGGGCCGACTTCAGCGGCCGTCCCTGTACCGGCACAATGGCCGTGTCCGCCGTCATCGAGGACTCCGCGTGCGGACTCGCGTATTGGGCAGTCACACATCCTTCGGTCGAGCCCGATTTCCATCACTCCGATAGTTTCATAATCGGCTCTCGACTTTGATCTTGATATCCGAATTCGGACCCATCGCCCCTTTACGACCGAATCCCAGAGACCTCCGATGCGGCCGGCGGTAGTCACGATCGCCACGTAGTAGTCGGCGCATGTAGGTGCCGTGGCCATGCTGGGTGTGCAGGGCATCGGCAGTGATCACGCCGCCGTCCAGGTCGTCGAACGTGTCCAGCAGCGGGGCGAAGGCGGGGATCTCGTTGCTCTTGTCAGCGATCTGCCATTGGGCCGGGACCGTGCCGTTATGGTCCATCGCCACGAGCAGGGCCACGGCCCGCTCCTCACTCGTTCGTGAGCCGCGGACCGTCTTGCCGTCCATCGCGATCGCCTGGTGAGTCGTCCGAGGCAGGGGCGGTCATCCTCACCCCCGAAATTCGACACACCACCCACGTACGACCGACCCGCCCAGCCGTCAACCCCGCCTACCGCCCGGTTTAACGAACTACCGGTAGGCAGCGGCAGGCCGCAACTGAGGGAGGACAGCCCGCCCCATGGCACGGTCCATCGCGATCTCGACCACGACCCGTTCCGGGTCCGGTGCCGGCCTGCGCCCGTAGCGTCGCGCGAAGCGGTCACCGCGTCTTCGACGACGGCTTCGTCGTCGCGCACCTCCGCCGTACCTTCAAGCGTCGCCCAGCGCCCGCCGTCGACTTGGCAGACGGCGACTCAGGCAGGCGTTACGCCATTTACGAGTTGGTGCGTGATATCGGGTGAGGCACCGTGCCTGGCAGGTCGCATGATCCGGATGTGGCGATCATGATCAATCGGACGGTGCTGGCGCATTGGCAGTTCACGGGGATCTCTCGGCGTCATCTCGCGCATCTGGTCGAGGAGTTGGCGGTGCCGCGGCATGCTGACCTTGAGGGCCGCTGCCATGCTGCACGAGGCGGGGCCAGGAAGCGAGCCGCGGGTACCGGCGCCCGCCACCAGCTGGTCTTCATCGACCGGCTGGTGGCCACGCTGATCCATCTGCGCCACGACCTGCCGCACTCGGTGCTCGGACTGCTGTTCGGCGTCGACCGCTCCACCATCACCCGCGCGATCGCACAGATACGCGCGCTCTTGGCCGAGCGAGGGTGCGCGGTCCCCGACCGCCCCGGCCTGCGACTGCGGATTCTGACCGACGTGTTCGCCTACGCCCAGGCGGAAGGTGTCGAGCTGCGGCTGGACGCCACTGAGATCCAGGTCCGCCGGCCAACCGCGGCGGCCGGCGCGCGTTCGTCTCCGGCAAGAAGAAACAGAACACCATGAAGGCCACCGCCATCGCCGACTGGCGGGGCCGCACGTTATGGACCGACACCCTGCGACCTGGATGTATGCACGACACCACAGCCGCCCGAACGAAGGCATCGCCGTCTGCTTCCAGCACTTCCCCGACGTCGAAGTCCTCCTGGACGACGGCTACCTCGGCCTGAGCCGCGACCACTGCGGGCAAGCGATCACACCGCCCAAAAACCGCGGCCGGGAGCACTGCCCGGCAGAGTCGAGCAGTGAGAACGCGACCGCCACGGGCACTCCTCCGACCGCATCACCGTCGAGCATGCCCTCGCCGACCACAAACGCTGGAAGCAACTGATGCGCTGGACCCACCGGCGCGACCGCCTGCCCGACACCTACCGCGCTACCGCCGGCCTCGTCTCCGACCGAACCATCACCGCCTGAATTCAAGCCCTGAACAGGAAAACACTGACCAACCGCTGACACACACCAACTCGTTGGACAGATGCGATCACTGGAGGCTGGCCGCCTCGGCCAGAACGCTCCCCAGCTCGGCCTGAACGCTGTAGCCGAAGAGCAGACCGTAGGCCGCTGCCCTCGGTTGCGGCCCGCTCGTGAATGCGCCCTGACCGAGGGCGAGGGCGCGTGACATTTTTCCCCAGGCGTCCATCGACGCTCTAGATTGTGATCACACCACGCCTCTTGCACCGACGAGGAGGCGACAGGCCGCCCGCTTGCAGCATGGGCGGAGTAGGAGCCCTCTAGGACTTTCCTGGGACTTCGGGCCCCATCAACCGGCACGAGCGTGAAACACCGAAAGATCATTCGCGCAGGTCAGCGGCCAAAGACCCCTCATCGCTGCAGGTCACCGAGCTCGCCGGTCTCTTCCGGGGCATCTGACCGCAGCCGAGCCAGCCGACAGGGGCGGGGTCCAGCAGTGATCACTCGGCGTGTCCGCTGGGCTAGTGCCGCGGCAGGCAACGTTTGCCCGTCAAGGAGCGGCGTCCGGTGCGTGCTCTCGGCGTGCCGGCCGGAAGTCCTCGTACTGGGCGTACTTGGGCTTTCGGCCGGTGCGGCGAGAGTGCGTGCCGGGCGTCGCGACGGGGCGAACGTTGCCTGTTGCGGCACTAGCTGGCTCCGCTGCCCTGTAGCAGGTGACGCCGGTCCTCTCTGGGGAGTATCCGCACCGCTGGGGAGCGCGTGGGGAGGATCGTTCGTATAAGGCGACGCGGCCGTGAAAGACGCTGAAAGACAGAAACTCGCTGGTCAACCAAGGCTTGGAAGAATCGCTCCAGGTCCCGTCCTCTACCCCGACAACTCAACCTCACGCTTTCACGAGGTGGGGTGTCCGATGTTTGATCAAATAAGTGGAGAGCACTTCTGACCTGCAACGACAGGACTTGTCGAGGGTCCTGTTGGCCGCGCGGAAAGAAGTACTCTCCAGGTGAAGAAGCGTATCGGGTCGTACCCGCGTCTCCGCATCGAAAGCGGCGGCCGGGCGGTGGTCTCGCAGGCCGGGGGCGTGCTGCTGGTCGAGACGGTCCGCAAGGCCGGCTTGGGCACCGCGATATCGGCGAGGCTGACGCCGTGGCGGAAGGCTCGGGCGGTGCACGATCCGGGCAAGATCCTGCTGGACGTGGCCCTGGCGGTCGCGTTGGGCGGGGGCTGCCTCGCAGATGTCGGGGTGCTGCGGGCCGAGCCGACCGTGTTCGGGCCGGTGGCCTCCGACCCGACGGTCTCCCGCCTCATCAACACCCTCGCAGCCTCCAGAGAGAAGGCACTGCCGGCCATTCGTGCCGCGCGGGCCGAGGTCCGCCAACGTGTCTGGCAATTGGCCGACCAGGAAGCCCCTGATGCGGGCGGGCCGGTGACCGTGGACCTCGACGGGGTGCTGGTGATCGCGCACTCGGACAAGGAGCACGCCGCACCCACGTGGAAGCAAACCTACGGCCACCACCCGCTGATGGGGTTCGTCGACCACGGACCGGGCGGCACGGGTGAACAGGTCGCGGCCCTGTTCAGAACAGGCAACGCGGAATCGATCACGGCCACCGGCCACATCACCGCCGGCCTGGCCTTGGCCCAGCTGCCGAAGAAGTACCGGCGCGGGCGCCGGACCCTGATCCGCACCGACTCCGCGGGCGGCACCCACGACTTCGTCGCCTGGCTCGCTCAGCGGGGACGGTGGCTGCCCTACTCGGACGGCATAGTGATCACCGAAGCGATCCACCAGCATGTGCTGAAGGTTGCGGCAACGGCCTGGGCATCGGCCGTCGAGCCGGACGGCGAGATCCGCGACGGCGCCTGGGTCGCTGAACTCACCGGCGACGTCCTGGGCGGCTGGCCGAGGGTGCATGCGGTTGACCTGTTTCGCCACCAACACCTCGGGCTGGCCGATCGCCGAGCTCGCTGGCCCTTTGCGGGACAACTGGCCATCAGGGACCAGCAGCTCCGCGTAGAGCTTCACCACCCTCAGCACCTGAGGGATATCCGCCACCCTGACAGAGCCTGACCTGCTCACAGGTCACCTGACACCCCATCAGAACGAGCGTCAGATGAGCGTCACGATGTCGCCCGTAACGCCCACACCGCACACATTGCGAGCGCATAAACCGCAGGTCAGGCTGCTTTCACGGCCGATTCAAGGATGGCGACGCACTCCACGTGATACGTCATCGGGAACACATAGACAACTCCACGAACCGCCCGCTCTGCGCCTTACCGACCGCCCCGTGGCGCACCTTGACCGGGTCAAAGTGCGCCACAGCCCTCGTCAAGCGCCCTGGTCCCCAAGCGGTCCCCAGGAATGATCAAGGGGCCGCTTCAGATCTCCTCTGAAACGACCCCTGACCTGCGACTTCATAAAGTCGGGACGACAGGATTTGAACCTGCGACCCCTTGACCCCCAGTCAAGTGCGCTACCAAGCTGCGCCACGTCCCGGTGCGTTCACCCGCGGTGTTCCGCGTGATCGTGCAGGTAAACCCTACCGCACGTCAGGGGGCGCCCCCGCACACGTGAAGGTACGGCGGGTGCGGGGGCGCTGGTCACGGCACGGCGCGAGCCGCGTTCGCCGGACCTACATCTTGCCGTCGGCGAGCTTCCACTCCCGGTGCAGTGTGCCCAGGGGGACGGCGTGCTGGATGACGGGGGTGCCGAAGATGGCCAGCTGGATCTGGAGGGTGCCGCTCAGGTCGAGGCCGCCGTAGAGGGCCCAGGAACCACTCGCCGCGACGTCGGACTTGGCCTCGGAGCCGACCGGGGTGGTCGCGGTGACCGTGCCCGCGGCCTCACCGCGCAGGTAGGGGGCCAGGTCGGCGGTGACGCCCACGGCGCCGTACAGGCCGACGGTGGCCTGTGCGCCGAGGGCCGCCTTCACGCTTCCGGCGGTCGTGACGGACGTACGGACCGGAGAGCCTGCCATGTGGGACTCGTTGACCGGTGTCCAGCCCGCCGCCGTGCCGAAGGTGCCGCCCGCCTTGAAGTCGCCCTTGAGGTCCTGTTCGACGTCGACGGTGACGTTGCCGTCGCCGCCGATCTCGAAGTAGCAGGTCAGGTCGAGGTTCACGACGACGGGGATGGGGCCGACCTGGAGGACGGGGTCGGCGTGCAGCTTCGCGAACGGCAGCCGGACCGGCTTGGTGGAGGCGGCAGCGCGCCCCTTGAGCGCCCACTGCGAGGTCCAGTCGCCGGAGACCCCGAGGTAGGCCGCCCGCGGTCCGGAAGCGGCGGAGCCGGTGGAACCGTTGGAGGCGGTGGAGCTGTCGCCTCCGTAGGAGAAGTCCACCTCGGGCTTGACCTGGACGAAGCCGGACACGGATGCGGCCGCCGAGGCCGGTGCCCCCTCGGCCGTGGCGACCTTCGTCGCGACATCGACCCGCAGGCTGCCGAGCGGGACCTTCGTCCCCTCGAGGCCGGAGTGGATGTCTCCCGTCTTCGCCCAGGAGACCTTCACGTCGGGCAGCAGCCGCTCGACGTCGAAGGAGGCCGGGTCGACCGGGACGGTGCCCTTCGCGTCGTCGTCGCCCAGCAGCGTGTCCAGGGTCGTCGGCGCGGTCTGGACCTCGGTGCCGTCGGCCGTCTCACCGATCACCTTGGTGACCTTGGCGAGGAGTCCGTCCGGGGCGCCGGGCGCGGGGGCACTGGCGATGACGTCGCCGACGGCGGTGCGGCCCGGCGTCGCGGTGCCCGCGGAGGTCGGGGTCCCGGTCGGGGACGGCGATGAAGTCCCCTTGCCGACAGTCGATATGACGGCTCGTCGGGTGTGGTTGTCGTACGACTTCACCGTGAGCGAGGTCTTGCGGGCCTTCCCGCCGGCCGTACCGGGGCGCGCGACGGCGGTCGAGGTGGCCGCCGCGGCGGGGGCGGCGGCGACGGCGAGCGGTTGGTCGCTGTTCGCAGTCGCGGTCGCGGATGCGCCGGAGTCCGGGGTCCGTTCGGCGGCGGAGCTCTGGCCCGGGTCTGCGGAGCAGCCGGCGGCGAGGAGGAGGGCGGAGGCGGCGAGCGCGGGCACGAGGGCGCGCAAGGGCCGCTTGCGGATGCGCAAGATCAGTCCTGAGGGGGGGGTGGGGGTGGCATGGGATTACCAGCGAGTAACTAGATGTGAGCATGCCATGAAGACGTGAAGCCCTGCTTCACGTTTCCACCCCCTCCAGGGGTGATGTACGCCACGATCACGCGTCGAGAGTGGCCGATAGCCTCATCAACTCATCCGAGTGTCACCTCAATTGACGGACTATCACGCATTGGGGTCGAACGGGATACCGGCCGGCTTCGCCTTCTCCAGGTGGTAGTTGAAGTTGCCGTCCTTGAGGCCGAAGACGGCACTGCCGAAGTCGTAGGCGCTCAGCTTGTCGCGCAGACCGGCGGGGTAGCCGTTCCAGCCGACCAGGTCGGGGAACTGCCAGGCGTGGTAGTGGTTCTCCGGCGGTTCGTCGTTCGCGTTCGCGGGGCGGAAGCAGTGGGTGCTCAGACCGTCCTTGTGATAGACGACCTTGGGGTGGGTTCCGTCCCAACGGATCTGGTCACGGCCGTAGACGTTGAAGTTGCCGTGGGCGGAGGTGGAAACGTACTGGGCCTCGTTGTTCTGCACCCACACCACGACGTGTTCCCAGTCGTTGCGGTGCCCGCCGAGGCCGCTGCCGAGCACGGCCTGGTCCTTCTCGAAGTAGAGGCCGTACATGATGGCGCACCAGCCGTTGTTGCACTTCTCGCGCGAGTAGCCGTTGGTGTTGTCGAGGTCCGAGGCGTCGTGGCACTGACCGTTGAGGGCGCCGGACGGGTTGAGGCCGGGATTGATCGTCCCGTCGGGACCGATGGCGGGGGTGGGGTAGCAGCCGTCCGTGTCGTAGTCGAAGGCCGGCTGGAACGTCTGCTCCAGTCCGTCCGCGTCGGCGGGCAGGGCCTGGGGCGGGGCGGCGAGGGCGCTGCCGGGGAAGGCGACGACCAGGGCGACCGCACTGCCGAGGATGAGCGAGACCTTGCGGATGCGCGAGCTTCTCTTCACTGCGTCCTCCTGATCGACCGCGATGTGGGGGCGGGCCGGGCACACCCGGTCGGATTGGCATGCCCAGATCACCATTCCCCCTCTCGTCGACAACGCAAGCGTCAGGGGGTGTCTGAGTGATGAAAGGTCAACCAACTGACAAGGAGGCGGAGTTGGCAACGGCGCCCCGCCCTGCCGCCGGGGCGCGGGGCACAGGGCGCACGGCGCACGGCGCACGGCGCAGGACACGCGCGAGGAGGCGGTGTCGCGAGTGCGGCCGGTACGGCCAGTACGACGAGGCCACCCGACGGCAGCGCGGCGGCTGCACCGCGACTGCCGCACGGGACCTGGGCGCGGTGAGCGACCCCGTCCAACGGGTCTTCCTCGATGGCGCCCCGAGGGTACGGCTACACCCCGGACGTCACTTCGGCGGAGCCGACGAGGGCAGGCGCTTGAGCCACCGGGTGGCGAGTGGGCAGGCGAGCGTCGCGGCCAGGATCCCCGCCAGGGTGGTGACACGGTGCGTGCAGTCGGGAAGCAACCGGCCGACGGGTTCGAAGACCAGCGCCTGCACGACCACGAAGGCGGCGGTGGCCGCGAAGAAGCCCCCGGCCGACTCCTTGGTCCACCGCCGCCCCTCCGACGTAGCGATTGCGGACCCCGCCTCCGGGGGTGGCGCGAACGGGTCGGTCACGCTCCCGTTGCACCGGTCACCGATCGGCACGACAAGACGCACGATCGACGGCACCACCCAGTGCCGTCGGACGGACGTACGTACGACGGCTGCACGTGTGGCAGTCCGCGCGGGGCGGCCACACGGGGCGGCCACAGGGGCGCCCTCATCTGCGGGTCTCGGGCCCCCAGTACTCCGGACCGACACCGCGCCAGTCGATGAGGGGGGACACCGCCGCGGTCACGGGGTCCACGTCAAGACCCGCGCGTCGCAGGAATTCGGACAGGTCCTCCAGGTTGTAGGCCAACCCGAGGTTCTCGCCGTGCACTCGGACTCGGCGGCCACCGGTGTCACTCGGCGGAGCCACGATGACAGGCAACGGTTCAGACATGGATCCAGCCTCGCCTCTCCGGTCCCGGCCTGCATCCCGGCCCTGGAAGTGTGGGTACGTCATACCCGAATTCAAGCACGTGTTCGATTTTCAGCGCACGACCACCCGCCACTCGTGCGACGTTCAGCGGTGGACGGCCCTGATCGGCGCCCGGTCGACCGCTGCGGCCACCCTCCCGCACGAAGCAGGAGCACCCCCTCGTTCGCGATGTCTTCCCGGACCTCGTCGCCGAACTGTGGCCACCCTCCTGGAGGAGGAGGGGGAAAGCGAGCCGGCCATCTGCGTGCGGGATGTCCGCCTGGCGGGTGAGTGCGACTGCGGTGACGACTTCCGCCAGAGCATCCGGACGGCAGATCATCCGCAGGGGAAGCCGTTCGGCCCGGGCCATCGGCGTGTACCGCTCACGCCCTCGAAAGGCATGCTGATCCTGGACGTCGCGGACGGCCGGATCATGTACATCGAGATCATTGATCGACCGCCCATGCACCGCCGGACGGCCCGGTCCTGACCGAAGCGGCCGGGCGTCGCCGAGCAGCCGGTGGTCACACCCCGGCGTCGGGAGCCTCGATGATCTTGCCGTTCTCGTCGATGGTGTGGGTGCTCCAGTAGGTGTCCCACTTGTCGCCGACGTGCTGGGGGACCTTCCCTTCGGGATAGCGGACGTACCCCTTCGGCGGCTCGTCACCGTTGGACACGCAGGTGCTGCCGGTGCCGCCCACCGCCATGACCGGGTACTCGCCACCACCGCAGCTCGCGTCCTCGGTGGAGCAGCCGGTCAGCATCGCGAGGGTCACGCAGGCCAGCGCGAGGCCCAGTGCGGACCGGGCCGGGCCACTGCTGATCACGGACGACGGGCGGTGAACTCGGCTTGCCATACCCACGATGACTCCCTTTGGACGGCTTGTGGGACCAGCCTGCGCGAGGCAAGGAAGTCGATCATGAGTACGCGTACTCGGATGCGGTGGGCCGTCCTACCCGATTCCGCGTAGGCACGGGGCGGCCGACCCCGCCCGACCGAGCCGCCCTCAGTCCCGGTCGGCGATTCGGTTGAGCCACTCCTCCATGAGGCCGCGTTCCGGCGCCGTCAGGGCGTCGGTCTGCGGGAGTACGGCCCGGAGGGTGACGGCGGCAGCCACGGGCCCGGGTGCGGGCGCGGCAGGGGCGTCCGTGGCGATCGCCGCGATGACCGCCTCGCGGGCGGTGCGGGACAGCTCCGGGTCGCGGCGGTCTTCGGGGGTGGCGATGAGCGTGAGCGTCGTACCGCAGCCGGCCGCGTGGACGAGGTCCGCGGCGCGGTCCTCGGGGACGCGCAGCCGGCCCGCCTCGGCGACGCGCCGTATGTGCCCGGCGAGGACCCCGAAGGCGGCGAGCGCCGCGGGCGAGGGTGCGCCGGGGCGGTACCGGCCGTACATCAGGGTGTACAGCGCAGGGTTGGCCAGGCCGAGGCCGACGTGCAGATCCCAGCCGGCGCGAAGGTCCTCGACCGGGTCATCGGTGGGTTTCCGGGCGGTCTTGCTGGTCAGGTACGCGGTGAAGCCGTGGGCGACGACCGCGTCGAGCAGGCCCTCTTTGTCGCCGAAGAGCCGGTAGATGGCCGGCGGCTGCACGCCCGCCGCGGCGCTCACCGCCCGGGTGGAGACCGCGTCCGGCCCGCCTTCGGCCAGCAGCCGGGCGGCGGCCACGACGATGCGTTCACGGTGCCCGTCCGCCGCGGTGACGTCCTCACTCTCCATGATTCCGACGATAACAGAATCCTGTTACCGATGTGAGTTTCCAGTGGTACCGTCATCGCGTTATCGATGGAAACAGGGAAGAGGTTGTCATGATCATCGTCACCGGCGCCAATGGCGCACTCGGCCGGCTGATCACCGAGCGGCTGCTGGAGCGCGTCCCCTCCGAGCGGATCGGCGTCAGTGTGCGCGACCCGCAGAAGGCACGGGAGCTCGAAGACCGGGGCGTGCGCGTCCGCCAGGGCGATTTCGGCGACCCCGCTGGCCTCGCGGACGCCTTCGAGGGCGCCCAGCAGGTCCTCGTCGTGTCGACGGACAGCACCGGCGTGGACGCCGTCCACCACCACCGCACCGCCATCGAGGCCGCGGCGGCAGCCGGAGCCGAGCGCATCCTCTACACCAGCCACATGGGCGCGGACCCGTCCTCCCCCTTCGCTCCGATGCGCGACCACGCCGCCACCGAGGCGGCGCTCCGGGAGTCCGGGGTCTTCTTCACCTCGCTGCGCAACGGCTTCTACGCCTCCTCAGCCGTGATGCTGCTGGGCCACGCGCTCGAGACGGGCGAGCTGGCCGCGCCGGAGGACGGACCGGTCGCCTGGACCGCCCACGCCGACCTCGCCGAGGCTGCGGCGCTCGCACTCACCGGCGGGGGCCTCGACGGGACGACACCCGCGCTCACCGGCCCCGAGTCGCTCGACCTGGCGGATATCGCGGCGATCGCCGCGCGGCTCACGGGCCGCGAAGTCCGCCGGGTGGTCGTCTCCGACGCCGACTACCGCGCGAGCCTGCTCGCCCGCGGTCTGCCCGAGGCCGGCGCCGACCTGCTTCTCGGCCTGTTCGCCGCGAGCCGGCAGGGACAGTTCGCTCCGGTCGACCCCACGCTGGGCCGCCTGCTCGACCGCCCCACGACGGCCTTGGCGGACGTCCTGAAGACAACGATCACGCCGACCGGCTGACGTCCGGGTTCCCCGTCGGTCGCAGCGGACGACGGCCTCGTCCGCCGTGCGGACGGACCCGCGGCGTTCAGGCGCGCGTCCGCCAGCCGTGGTCGACCGGTCCGAGGCCCGAGCCCAGGGCGAATCCCGCCGCGATCGCGCCGGTGACGTACTCCTTCGCCAGCCGCACCGCCTCCGGCACCGCCCGCCCCTGCGCCAGCCCCACCGCGATGGCCGAGGCCAGGGTGCAACCGGTGCCGTGCGTATGGCGGTTGTCGTGGCGCGGGGCCCGGAACCAGTGCTGTTCGGTGCCGTCGGTCAGCAGGTCGACGGCCTCGCCGGGCAGGTGGCCGCCCTTCACCAGGACCCAGCGGGGCCCGTACGACAGCAGTTGTTCCGCGGCCCGGCACATGTCCCGCTCACCGGTGGCCTTGATCCCGGTCAGCTCGGCGGTCTCGTCGAGATTCGGGGTGGCCACCGTCGCCAGCGGCAGCAGAGCGGTCCGTACGGCGTCCAGCGCGTCGTCCGCCAGCAGCCGGTCGCCGTGCTTGGAGACGCTCACCGGGTCCACCACCACGGGCGCGCCGACGTCCGAGAGCAGTTCGGCCACGGTCTCGACGAGCAGGGGCGAGGCGAGCATGCCGGTCTTCACGGCCTGCACACCGATGTCGTCCACGACGCTGCGGTACTGCGCGCGCACCGCCTCGGCGGGAAGCTCCCAGGCTCCCTGTACGCCGAGGGAGTTCTGCGCGGTGACGGCGGTGAGCACGCTCATCCCGTGCGCGCCCAGCGCGAGCATGGTCTTCAGGTCGGCCTGGATGCCGGCGCCGCCCCCGGAGTCCGATCCGGCGATGGTCAGGACGCGGGGCGGGGCGGTCGGCTTGTTCGCGGGCATGGTGGGTGTCACTCCGTACGAAGGGGGTGAGGGGGCGGGGTCAGCGGCGCAGGCGCAGCGGGACATAGACCAGCAGGGCCGCGACGAACGCCACCCCGTAGGCGGTGTCGGCGCCGTGCAGGGCATGCGCGACGGGGCCGACGTACAGGCTGGTGCTCATGAACGGCACCGCGGCGGCGAAGGCGGCGACGAACGCCACGAGCGCGGGCCACCACGGACGCGGGCGGGCGCTCTCGTCGGCCAGGTCGACGGGTGCGCCGCCGCGGGCCCTGGCCCGGGCGAGCCAGTCGACGGCGACGATCGCGACGAACCCGGGAATCCAGTAGCCGACGAACAGCAGGACGTTCTGGAAGCGGGCCGTGGTGTCGGCGGCGTGCATCCACAGCACGAGCGGGAAGCCCAGGACGGCGGCCAGCGCCGCGGCGGCCGGGCGCGGCAGCCGTACGCCCATGGTCTGCAGGGCGAGCGAGCCGCTGTAGTCGTTCATGGCGTTGCTGCTCAGTGCGGCGAGCGCCACGGCGAGCAGGCCGAACGCGCCGAGGGCGCCCCCGCCGAGCAGGGTGTCGACGCCGCGGGCGGTCTGGTCGGTGAAGACGGCTGCGCCCCACAGTCCGAGCGCCTGGACGGCCACGAAGGACACGCTGACGCCGGCCAGGGTGTACCAGAACATGCGCGGGCGGGACGCCGTGCGCGGCAGATAGCGGCTGAAGTCGCTCGCGTACGGGGCCCACGACAGCGCAAGGCTGAGCGCGATGGTGCAGGTCAGGACGAAGGCCCCGGCCCGGTCGGCGCCATGGGCGGTTGCGGCGGGGGTGGTGTGGGCGCCGCTCAGGAGCTTCACGGTCAGGGCCACGAACGCGGCGGCGAGGGCGAAGGTCATCACGGTCTGGAGCCGGTGGATCGCCTCGTAGCCGAGGACGCCGAGCGCCCCCTGCGCCGCCATCATGACGAGCACACCCAGCCAGAACGGCCAGCCGCACAGCTGGGCCAGCGCGTCCCCGCCGAAGAGGCCGATCAGCGCGTCCCAGGCGATGGACGACAGCCACTGCAGGGCGCCGGGGACGACCACGGCCCGGCCGAACGCGAGGCGGGCGAGCGGCAGCTGTCCGGCGCCGGTCTGGCTCCCCCAGGTGCCGAGGTACGCGGTCGGAACCGCCCCCAGGAGGGTGCCCAGCACGACGGCGGCGAGCGCGGTGGAGAAGTCCAGGCCGAGCGCGATGCCGACGGTGCCGGTGAACACGCCGGTCATGGTCAGGTTGGGGGCGAACCACACGGTGAACAGACGGCCGGGGCCGCCGTAGCGGTGGTCCTCCGGGACCGGGGCGATTCCGCGCGCCTCGACGTGCAGATCCCCAGGGGCGGTGGGCATCCGCCCGTCGAATACGCCCTGCGGGCCTCCGACGGCCACCTCAGCGCGAGCGTTACGGGCATACGGCAACGACATGAGACATCCCTCCGCCAGTCCTAACTGGTTCAGGTTCGACGGGTGTGATCTCAGCCCTCGTGCGGGGCACCCCGTGTCCGGTTCGGCGGTCAGGATAGCCCGGCGGGCGCGGTATGCCCCAGGGGGAGGGGTCCGCACGGCACCGCTGCTACGCGTCGGCGCTCGGCTCCCTGCCCTCGTACGCCGCCGTCAGCAGCGCCAGCACACCGTCCACGGTGACCTCGCGCGGGTTCGGATACGTCTGTGCGACGGCCTGTTCGGCGGCCACCGCCAGGTCGGTCTTCTTGAGACCGAGTTCGGCGAGGCTCCGGGGAGCACCGAGGTCCCCGGCCAGCGCCCGCAGGGCATGGGGGACGTCGTCGGTGCAGCCCAGGGCCCGCGAGAGCGCGGTGATCGCCCGGGGCGCGGCGGGCGCGTTGAAAGCGAGGGCGTACGGGAGGACCACCGTGTGCGTCTCGGCGTGCGGCAGGCCGAAGGTGCCGCCGAGAACGTGGCACAGCTTGTGGTGCAGGCCCATGGTGGTGGCGCCGAGACAGGCGCCGCAGAGCCAGGCGCCGTACAGGGCCCGGCCGCGCGCGTCGAGGTCGCCTGGGGCGGCGGCCACCAGCGGCAGGGCCCCTGTCATCGCCCGTACGCCCTCCTCGGCCATGAGCGAGACGAGGGGCGAGGCGTCGGGCGCGTAGAGGGCCTCGACGGCGTGGGCGAGCGCGTTGACGCCGCTGGTGACGGTGAGGGGCACGGGGAGCGAGAGGGTGAGCTCGGGGTCGTAGACGACGCTGCGGGGCTGGACGGCGAGGTCGCGTCCGGTGCGCTTGGCGCCGTGCTCGGTGAGTCCCCAGACCGGGGTCATCTCGGAGCCGGAGTAGGTGGAGGGCACGGCGATCAGGGGCAGGCCGGTGCGCAGCGCGATCGCCTTGCCGAGGCCGATCGCCGAGCCACCGCCGACCGCGACACACCCGTCGGCGCCTGCCGCGCGCGCCGCCTCGACGGCCCGGTCGGCGACCTCTACGGGTACGTGCATCCGGGCCTCGGCGTGCAGCCCCGCGCAGGCGTCGCCCAGGGCGTCCGCGACCGCGCGTGCCGTGTCCTCGCCCCTGCCGCCGCAGACCACCAGCACCCTGCGCAGCCCGAGCCGGGCGGCCTCGTCGGGGGTCGCGGAGACGGCGGCGCCGGGCCGGAAGACGATCCGCGCGGGCTGGGTCTCGTACGAGAAGTCGAGCGGGGTGTTCATGTCGGTCATGGTGCTCGTTCCGGTTCCAGTACGAGGTCGAAGCGGGCGTGGCGGAAGGGGTTCGGGACGCCGAACTCCCCCGCCAGGGACGGGTCGTCGGTCTCCGTGAAGTCCTGGACCAGGCTCTTCTTGACCGCGAACACCGCGTCGGAGTCGAGGTAGTCGCTGCCCGCGACGAAGATGTGCGTGGTGACCGGGGCGTGGCCCTCGGCCGAGGCGATGAAGTGGATGTGGGCGGGGCGGTAGGGGTGCCGGGCCGTGGCGCGCAGCAGTTCACCGACCGGGCCGTCGGTGGGGATCGGGTACGGGCTCGGTACGCAGGTGCGGAACCAGAAGCGGCCCTCGGCGTCGGCCGTGAACAGTCCCCGCCCGTTGCCGGCCGGCTGGACGTCCGGCTGCTGGACGTCGTAGTAGCCCTCGGAGTCGGCCTGCCACACGTCGAGGACCGCGCCCGGCAGCGGGGTGCCGCCCTTGCCCAGTACCCGGCCGCTGACCACGCACGGCTCACCCCTGCCCACCAGGTCGAGGTTCGCGCCGAGTGCGCGGATCGGCGATCTGGTCAGGTGGAACGGGCCGAGGACCGTCGACTCGGTGGCACCCGGGTCGCGGTGGCCGCCCAGCGTCTCCACGAGCATCGAGACACCGAGCACGTCCGACAGCAGGATGAACTCCTGGCGGGTGTCGGTGCACTGCTGTCCGGTCGCGGTCAGGAATCCGATCGCGCGTTCCCATTCCGCCATCGTCGGCTCCGTCTCGCGCACGAAGTCGTGCAGATGACGGGTGAGCGCGCCGAGCAGTTCACGCAGACGCGGATCGGCCGTGCCCCGGAGGCTGTCGACGACGGCGTCGGTGATGCCGTGCGTGAAGTCGGTCGCGGCATCGGCCGTCGTCGAACGGTTCGGTTCGTCTGTCATGCCGCTCCTCGTGGTGCTATCGGGACTGGTCGCCGTCGGTGCCCGGGTCCACGAAGTGGAAGCCGGGCTCGGGAAACCTGGCGAACGCCCGGTGGGGCACGGACGAGGTGTAGGCACCCGCGAGGGAGAACACCACACGGTCGCCGGCCCGCAGCCCCGGCGCCCGGACGTGCCGGACCAGGACGTCCCTGGAGGTGCTCAACTGGCCGGTGAGCGTGACCCGTTCACGGCGTACCACGGGCCGCGGCCAGGAGTAGGGCCACACGTCCACTTCGAGTACGGACCAGGGCTGGTCGGGCCACGGCTGGTCGGGCCTCCTGGACGCCGACGTGCGCAGGTTCACCGCGCCACCGCGGACGACGGCGAAGTCCTCGTGTGCGCCGTGCTCGACATCCAGCACCTCGCTCGCGTACCAGCCGCAGTACGCGGTCAGCGCGCGACCGGGCTCGATACTCAGGGTCAGTTCCGGGTGGGCGGCGACGAGTCGGGCGAGTCCCTCGCCGTACGACTGCCAGTCGAAACGGCGTTCGGGGTGCTCGTAGTCCACCGCCATGCCGCCCCCGACGTTCACCTCGGGGAGGCGCAGGCCGTGCCGCGCGGCGAGTTCACCGGTCCAGGCGACGACGCTCTCGGCCACCGCGAGGTGTTCGGGGGCGTGCAGGCCGTTGGCCAAGTGGGCGTACACGCCGCGCAGTTCGAGGTTCGGGTAGCTGCCGTCGGTGAGCAGGCCGACGATCGTGTCCGCCTGTGCCGGGTCGAGGCCGGAGGTCCTGCGGTTCCGGCCGCCGTCGGCGAACAGATGGCCGGCCACCGGGAGGTTGAAGCGCGGCAGGACCGCCACCCGGCCGGCCGCAGCGTGCCGCTGGGCCAGCCCGGCCAGCATGTACAGCTCGTACTCGCTCTCCACGAGGAAGCGTGTCACGCCCCGCTCCAGCGCGTCCAGGAGCTCCGTCGGGGTCTTGTCCTGGCCGCCGAAGGCCAGTGGGTGGTCCGGCGCCGCCCGGGTGACGTGGGCCAGTTCGCTGTCGGTGGAGACCTTGTAGCCGTCGACGTACGGGGCGAGCGCGGTCAGGATCTCCGGTTCCCGGTTGGCCTGGGTCGCGTAGTACAGCTCGACGCGCTCGGGCAGCGCGGCCCGCACCGACGCGGCGTGTGCGCGCAGTGCCGCCAAGTCGTACACGTAGGCGGGAAGTTCCGTGGGCGGCAGGGTCAGGATGCGATCGCGCACCGCGAGTGAGGGTGTGTTCATGGGACACTCCGGGTCGTATGGCGCAGGATACCGTCGGCACGCGACGAGGGCGGCGGACGGGGACCGGAGGAGCGGCCCAGCGGACGCGGGCGGCCGGGGACATGACACGTGCCACGGCAGCCGCCGAAATCGACGGGGCCGGATCGACGCGCTCCCCGTGCGGGGCCGGATCGACGCGCCACCCGTTCGGGGCCGGTCGGCCCCGGCGGGGCACCATGGGGGTACCGACCGATCGTCCGGTTCGGCGCGGCGGCCGGGAACCGGAAGACCGGCGGCGCCGTGCTCCGGCACGCCGACGCCTCCGCTCGCAGGGCCCGCGCCCTGTGGCATCCCACCATCATGCTGATCCGCGACTCCATACCCGAGGCCCCACACGATCTCTACCCGGTGGGAGATCCTTCGGCACCTCGAGCGGTCGGCGGTGTGGCGGCCCGTCACCCGGACCCGGCGGATCCTGAACCTGGCCGGCGGTGCATGGGCTGGCTGATGGTTCGGCAGTCGGCCGGGACTCAGCTGAAGGAGTCGCCGCAGGCGCAGGAGCCCGTCGCGTTCGGGTTGTCGATC
>NZ_JBEYFS010000021.1:0-73655 GCF_040634475.1 Streptomyces sp. NPDC007095 | reverse complement strand
GAAGCCGAGCACGACGAACTGCGCGTGCACTGGCAGACCAACTTCCTCTCTCCCGACGGCTACAGCCCCGTCATCACCGCCCAGGACCCGGCGCTCGAAGGTGCTCGCGCGCCGGCGGCGTACGACCGTGATGCTCTTCCTCGCCTTCACGCTCGGCGCGATCGTGGCGGCCGTCGGGGGGCTCGCGTTCCTGTGGGCGCCCGGCGTGCCCGCCCTGATGCTGAGCTCGTACATCGTGTACCTGCGCGCCCAGGAGCGACGGCGCTTCACTTACACCATGGACCGGCGCCGGGCCGAGGCCGCTGCGCAGCGGCTCAGGGAGCGGCAGCCGCGCCGGCGGCCCACCCTCGACCCCGGTGCCGACGAGCCCGACGACAGCCCCGAGCCGGAGACCGACCCAGGACTGTCCGCGCTCGCGGCCGACCGCCGCGCCCTCGTCGAGCAGACCGACCACGCCGAGTGGGTCGACCAGCAGCGTGAGCGTCAGCGGGGCCCCGGCCGGGGCGACAGCTGGGACCCGGTGCCGGTTCCGCTGCCGACGTACGTGACCGCGCCGGTCGCGCCCAGGGCTACGTCCAGCGTCGATCTGGGGGCGCCGGACGCGTGGAGCTCGGCGCGCTCCAGCGCCGTCGAGCCGAGCGAGCCGGAGGCGGAGCCCGCCGCCGAGGAGGGCCACGAAGCCGCCGAGACGGCCGAGGCCGCCGACGACGGCCGCAGTGACGCCCGGCGCGCCGCGTCCGCCCGGCGGGCCCGTGAGCGCGGTCGCACTCCGCTGTTCGACCAGTACGAGGACGGCGAACGGCCGCGCGCCGCCAACGAATGACCAGACGCTCGGGGGCCCCGGCTGACCAGCCAGGAACGGATTTCCGAGCACCCCGACGGGGATGCTAGAGTTTCACTCGTTGCAAGGGCCTGTGGCGCAGTCCGGTAGCGCACCTCGTTCGCATCGAGGGGGCCAGGGGTTCAAATCCCCTCAGGTCCACTGCAATTCAGAACCCCGTCGGATTCGTCCGGCGGGGTTCTTGCCTGTGCGGCCACACTCTCTCGTTCACCGAATGGTCAGCGGCTTGGCATAGCAGAGGCTGAGTTCGTGGAAGCGGTAGTAGCCGAACTTGGCGCAGGGCTCGTAGCCGCTGGAAAGGTACAGGGCGACCGCCTCGGGCTGCTTGGCGCCGGTCTCCAGGACCATGCGGGTGCGGCCGGCCGCGCGGGCGTCGTCCTCCAGGGCGGCCAGGATGCGGCGGGCGAGGCCGAGACCGCGGGCCTGAGGGGTCACGTACATGCGCTTGAGCTCGGCGTCGCCGTCCGCGTACCCCTCGTCGTTCCTGTCCTGGCCGCGCCAGCCGCCGGACGCGATCGGGCGGTCCCGCTCGTCGTAGGCGAGGAGGTACAGGCCGAGCGGCGGCTTGAACATCGACGCGTCAAGCGGTGTGACGTCGCCCTCATCGCCGTAGCGCTCGGCGTATTCGGCCTGCACCTGGTCGTTGAGCTTGACGGCGTCGGGGTGGTCGTACGGGACCGGGCGGATATTCATGCGGAGTATCGTACATGTATGCGCCCTCTGGGTGGAATGGATTAAGTATCGTGCCCGGGTGCTGACTGTTACCTCGGTGAATGTGAACGGGCTCAGGGCCGCCGCGAAGAAGGGCTTCGTGGAGTGGCTCGCGGAGACCAACGCGGACGTGCTGTGCCTTCAGGAGGTGCGGGCCGAGCCCGGGCAGCTGCCTGAGGAGGTGCGGGCGCCGGAGGGGTGGCACGTCGTGCACGCCCCCGCGGCCGCCAAGGGGCGCGCGGGCGTCTCCCTGTACACCCGGCGCGAGCCCGACCGGGTGCGCATCGGGTTCGGGTCCGAGGAGTTCGACTCCAGCGGACGGTACGTCGAGGCCGACCTCCCCGGTGTCACCGTCGCCAGCCTCTATCTGCCCTCCGGCGAGGTCGGAACCGAACGGCAGGACGAGAAGGTCCGGTTCATGGACGAGTTCCTCGCCCATCTGAAGGAGTTGCGCGAGCGCGCCGCCGCCGACGGGCGCGAGGTCGTCGTCTGCGGCGACTGGAACATCGCGCACCAGGAGGCCGACCTCAAGAACTGGCGTGCCAACAAGAAGAACTCCGGCTTCCTGCCCGAGGAGCGCGAGTGGCTGGGGCGGGTCCTGGACGCGGGCGACGGCGGGTACGTCGACGTCGTGCGGGCGCTGCACCCGGACGTCGAGGGGCCGTACTCGTGGTGGTCGTACCGGGGGCGGGCCTTCGAGAACGATTCAGGATGGAGGATCGACCTGGTTGTCGCCACGGCGGGGCTCGCCGGGCGTGCGGTCAAGGCGCTCGTGGAGCGGGCTGCCAGCTACGAGGAGCGGTGGTCGGACCACGCGCCTGTGACCGTGGTCTTCGAGAGCTGATGGTTGCGGGGTGTGCCGTGCCCGAACGGCACGGCACACCCCGCTGGAGCTCAGCCACCTTGCCGTGCGGCAGATGTCTCCCCCATGGCGAAGGCAAGACGTGAGACGTCCGGCCCGGTCAGGCGGGTGGGGCCACCTCCGGAGCGCCCTTTGGCGACGGTGACGCGGACACCGCTGTGAAGCAGGTGCTCCCGCGTCACCTCGGCTTCCGCGGTGATCGTCTGGTGGTATTCGTTGACGGCGTATTCCTCGAGCCAGTCGGAGCGCATGCCAGCGGGCGCGGGGCACACCTCGCCCCGGGCAGTCGCGCGACACATGTAGTCGCCGTACGGGTAGCCTTTCCGCGCCGCGAAGTACATGCGTCCGTCGCAGCCCGCGCAGTAGGCCACTCCGGTGAGCAAAGCCGATGTCGTTGTGCGTTGGCGGCGCGTGCCGTTCGAGCGTGCAAGGAGGACGTCTTGCAGGGCGTGGAACTCGTCCTCGGCGAGCAGGGGTGGGCCGATCAGCACGGGGGCGCCCTCGTTGTCACGAACCGTCTGCGCCCGGTGTACGCGATGGCCCATGAGTGACGGGCTGCGCAACACCTTGGAGAGGGTCCCCGATGTCCAACGGAAGTGCTCGAAGTCGCGTCCGTGACGTCGACCTCCCAAGGGCCGCCCTTGGAGTTGGGCGTGGCGGTCACGCGGCACGAGAACACCTGCCTCGGTGAGCATGCGCGCGACGGCGACCAAGGAACGCCCTGCGAGCACTTCTTCTACGATCATCCGGACCGTGGAGGTGGTTTCGGGGTCGAGGGCCAAGCACCAGCCGATGCCGGAGGGGTGCGGCGCCTTGCGGTAGCCGAAAGGGACCAGACCCCCTCCGTAGCGGCCTTCCGCACGTAGAACCCCATGGCTTCCGGTGACCCGGCTGGAGATGGCACGGGCCTCTTGCTCGGCGGCGTAGGCCAGATCCATACACAGCCGGATGATGACGCCGTCTGCCTGAGGAGTCACCTCAAGTGGACAGTCCGCCTCGGGCATTGCGAACACGAGTGTGCGGTTGTGCCACCGACCCCAAGTGATCAACTCTGTCATGTGCGCCACAGATCGCACGGCGCGGTCCACGTGGGACCACACGACGGCGTCGTATTCCTGGGGGCGACGGAGCCAGGACGACAGGAACGGCCTCTCGAACGGGGACGTCTTGTGGGCCGAGACGCCAAGGTCCGCGGCCTCGCCGATCAGCGTGTAACCGAGCCGCTGGGTGCAGAGTTGGATCGCCGCGCGCTGTCGACCCGGTGAGGTGGTCGCACTGGTCAGCGTGCTGAGGCGCAGCGCGGCGAGGGCACCCGGTTGCCGGGCAGAGGGTGGGATTACTGGAGACCGTCGGCAACTAGGCTCGGGCATGCGGGCACTCCTCGACATGTCGGCCATGCCCCGGGGCTGGTAGGACAGCCGCCGGGGTCTTTTCTGGTCTCACTCTCGGAGTGCGAACTGAAGTTTGTCTCCCGTTGACCGGAAAGTACCTCGATGGGGTGAACTGTCAGGGAGTGGGGTTCTGGAAACGTCGGCTGAGCCGCCGGTCCAGGGCCATCGACAGTTCCGCCTCCACCACGCTCTTCGCCAGCGGGCGCAGGCGTTTGAGGTCCTCGGTGGTGCGGTTCTCCGTCAGGACGATGCCCGCGAAGAGGTCGGCGAGGGCGTCGGCGTGGTCGCGGACGCGGCGGGCGGCGGTGAGGACGTCGGCCAGGGGGATGCCCTCGCGGACCAGGGCCGCCGAGACGTCGAGCAGGCGGCGGCTGATGTGGACGATCTCACCCCCGTCGGTGCCGAGATAGCCGAGGTCGAGGGCCGCGGCGAGGTTCTCCGGGGTGGCCTGGCCGGCGAAGGCGTCGGCGAGCTCCTCGGGGGAGATGCGGACGGGGGTCTCCTCGGTGGGCTCGCCCAGACCGAGGAGTTCACCGACGTCACGTCCGTGGTCGAAGGCCTCGGCCAGCTCCGCGATGCCGCTGAGGGTGTGGCCGCGTTCGAGCAGCGCCGAGATCGTGCGCAGACGGGCCAGGTGCGTGTGGTCGTACCAGGCGATACGGCCCTCGCGGCGGGGCGGCGGAATCAGCTTGCGCTCCCGGTAGAAGCGCAGGGTGCGCACGGTGATGCCGGCCTCCTTGGCCAGCTCCTCCATCCGGTACTCACGCTTCTCCGCCACGTGCGAAACCCTACGTCGTACCGTCGGTAACTTTCGTGGCCGCAACCCTACCCATCAGTACGGGGCTGCTCTACGCTCCCATTGCGCCAGTGTTCACTGGCAGGGTCGGGCGGCTAGGGAGGCGTGGGATGGTCGGGATGACCGAGCACGAGCACGAGCATGTGCGCGTCGCGGTGATCGGGTCAGGGTTCGGCGGTCTGGGGGCCGCGGTGCGGCTGCGCCGCGAAGGGATCACCGACTTCGTCGTCCTGGAACGGGCCGGGAGCGTCGGGGGTACGTGGCGGGACAACAGTTACCCGGGGTGCGCCTGTGATGTGCCCTCGCACCTGTACTCGTTCTCGTTCGCGCCCCACCCCGACTGGCCGCGCGCCTTCTCGGGGCAGGAGCACATCCGGGCCTATCTGGAACACGTCACCGACGTCTTCGGGCTGCGCCCGCATCTGCGCTTCGACTCCGAAGTGAAGATGATGACGTGGGACCGGGAGAAGCTCCGGTGGGGGATCGAGACCAGCCGTGGCTTCCTCACCGCCGATGTCGTCGTGTCCGCGACCGGGCCGCTCTCCGATCCCAGGATCCCCGGCATACCGGGGATCGACTCCTTCCCCGGCAAGGTCTTCCACTCGGCCCGCTGGGACCACGACTACGACCTGCGCGGCAAGCGCGTCGCCATGATCGGCACGGGCGCCTCCGCCATCCAGATCGTGCCCGCCATCCAGCCGGACGTGTCCCGGCTGACCCTCTTCCAGCGCACGCCGCCGTGGGTGATGCCCCGGGTCGACCGGGCCATCACCGGCGCCGAACGGTGGCTGCACAAGCAGCTGCCCTTCACCACACAGGCCCGGCGCGGACTGCTGTGGGGGATCAGGGAGCTGCAGGTCCAGGCGTTCACGAAGCGGCCGGGCGAGCTCGGCCTCGTCGAGCGGCTGGCCACGCGGAACATGACGCGGGCCGTCCAGGATCCGGCGCTGCGGGCCAAGTTGACCCCCGACTACCGGATCGGGTGCAAGCGGATCCTGCTCTCCAACACCTACTATCCGGCGCTCACCCGGTCCAACGTCGACGTCGTGGCCTCCGGGCTCGCCAAGATCGACGGCTCCACGCTCGTCGCCGCCGACGGCAGCACGGCCGAGGCCGACGCGATCATCTTCGGTACGGGCTTCCACGTCACCGACATGCCGATCGCGGACCGGGTCGTCGGAGCGGAGGGCAGGACGCTCGCGGAGGCGTGGCGCGGCGGGATGAAGTCGCTGCGCGGGGCCACCGCGGCCGGGTTCCCCAACTGGATGACGATCATCGGCCCGAACACCGGGCTCGGGAACTCCAGCATGATCCTCATGATCGAGTCCCAGCTGAACTACATGGCCGACTACATGCGGCAGCTGGACGTCCTGGGCGGACGCGCGGCTCTCGACGCCCGCCCCGACGCCGTGGAGGGCTGGAACGACAGGGTCCAGGAGCGGATGCTGCGCACCGTGTGGAACACCGGCGGCTGCACCAGCTGGTACCTCGACGCGAACGGTCGCAACACCACCATCTGGCCCGGCACGACGACCGAGTTCCGTAGCGCCACCCGGCGGGTGGACCTGGGAGAGTACGAGGTGCTGCGCGCAACCGAGCCGAGCACGTCCGAGCCGAGCGCAACCGAGCCGAGCACGTCCGAGCCGAGCGCGTCCGAGCCGCGAACCAAGAACTCCGGCGCAAAGGGCACCAAGAAGGTGGAGGCGGGAGCGTGAGCCGACTGACGCATGTGGAGCACGGGGCGTACGCGCCGCCCGCGCCCGCGCGCGAACTGACCGCCGTCTCCGCAGACGGCGCCCGGTTGCACGTGGAGGTGCACGGACCCGAGGACAACCCGGCCGCGCCCATCGTCGTCCTCGCCCACGGCTGGACCTGTTCGACCGCCTTCTGGGCGGCGCAGATACGGGACCTCGCCGTCGACCACCGGGTGATCGCCTACGACCAGCGCGGGCACGGACGCAGTCCCGTGAGCGAGACGTGCACCACGGACGCGCTCGCCGACGACCTGGAAGCCGTGCTCGGGGCCACGCTCGTGTCCGGCGAGAAGGCCGTGCTCGTCGGGCACTCCATGGGCGGGATGACGCTGATGGCCGCCTCGGCGCGGCCGCGATTCCGGGAGCACGCGGTGGCGGCCCTGCTGTGCAGCACGGGCAGTTCGCGGCTGGTGGCCGAGGCGCGGGTGGTGCCGATGCCGGCCGGGTGGCTGCGGACCCGGGTGACCAAGAGGATCCTCGGGTCGGCCGCGCCGCTCGGGCCCGTCACACCGGTCGCCCGGCGGATCCTCAAGTACGCGACCATGGGCGCCGGTTCGTCACCGGGCATGGTGGAGGCTTGCGCGCGGATCGTGCACGCCTGTCCGCGCAAGGTGCGGCACGCCTGGTCGAAGGTGCTCGATCTGCTCGATCTCGACCACGGCGTAAGGGCGTTGGCGGTACCGACGGCCGTGGTGGTGGGTACGGCGGACCGGCTGACGCCCGTGGTGCACGCGCGCGCCCTGGTCGCGACCCTGCCGAACTGTGTCGGCATCACCGAGCTGACCGGGCTCGGGCACATGACACCGGTGGAGGCGCCGGAACTGGTCACTGCCCGCATACGCGAACTCGTCTCCACCTACGCAGAGATCAAGGAGGGCAGCGCATGACCAAGGTGAGCCTGGAAGGGCAGGTCGCGGTCGTCACGGGGGCCGCGCGGGGCGTCGGCGAACTTCTCGCCCGCAAGCTCTCCGCGCGCGGTGCCAAGGTCGCGCTGGTCGGCCTGGAGCCGGACGCGCTCAAGCAGGTCTCGGACCGGCTGCACGGAGAGAGCGGCTTCTGGTACGCCGATGTCACCGACCACGAGGCGATGGCCCAGGTCGCGGCCGAGGTGAAGGAACGGTTCGGGAAGGTCGACATCGTCGTCGCCAACGCCGGTGTGGCGAACGGCGGTCCCTTCGTCGAGTCCGATCCTGTCGCCTGGCGGCGGGTCATCGAGGTCAACCTCATCGGATCGGCGGTCACCGCGCGGGCGTTCCTGCCCGTGCTGATGGAGAGCCGGGGGTATCTGCTCCAGATCGCCTCGCTCGCGGCCATCACCCCGGCGCCGATGATGACGGCGTACTGCGCGTCCAAGTCGGGCGTGGAGGCGTACGCGCACAGCCTGCGCGCCGAGGTCGGCCACAAGGGCGTACGGGTCGGGGTCGGTTACCTGTCCTGGACCGACACCGACATGGTGCGCGGCGCCGATCAGGACGAGGTGATGCGGGAGTTGAGGCAGCGGCTGCCGTGGCCGTCCAGCAAGACGTATCCGCTGGGGCCGGCCGTCGACCGTATCGTCGCGGGGATCGAGCGGCGGTCCAGTCATGTGTACGCACAGTGGTGGCTGCGCGGGATGCAGGGCGTCCGGGGCTACCTCCCCGGGATCATCGGGGCCGTCGGACAGCGGGAGATGCGGCGGTTCGAGCCGCGGCTCAAGGGCGTGGGTACGGGGCTCGTGGGTGCCGGAGGGGCAGCCGACGAGCAGCGCCATCAGGGAGTATCACCGTGAGTAACTGATCGAAATGCGTGCGTAGTCGGTGCGTGTCAGTCTGGTCGAGCCCGATCCCCCTCACCCACAAATGGGAGTGAAACCTCATGGGCAAGAAGGACCAGATGCAGAACAAGGCCGAGCAGATGAAGCAGCAGGGCAAGAAGAAGATGGGCCAGGACATGGGCCACGAGAAGGCCCGTCCCGGCGAGCACTCCCCGCAGCCGGGTGCGCGTACCCCGCAGTCGGGCGAGCGCTCCCCGCAGAGGGGCGACCGGTCGATCCCGGAGGCCGAGCGCCTGCAGCGTGAGGCGAAGGACCGGCTCGACCAGGACTACGACGTCTGACGGTTCGCTGCGCTGGCTTAGGCCGGAGTTGTGGGGCGCCCCTGATTGTCGGGGGCGCCCCACGCTTTTGGCCGGCGTCGGCGGTGCGTTGTCGGGTGCGGGTTCGATGTGGCTGGGCGCGCAGATCGCCGCGCCCCTTCAGGGTGTTTGCCCCGCCCCCTATTGAGATCTTGGGGGGAGTTTTGGTCTTGATCTGTCGGGGGGGTTTGTGTAGTCGGGTGGGGAGGCTGCGTGGTGGGTGGTCAGGAGGTCGAGGGCCAGTTGGATGGCGGTGTCCATTTCGGTGTGGTGGCCCTCCGCCCAGTCCAGGGGGGTGCGCAGGACCGCCAGGTCCGGGGGGACGCCCTGGTTCTCGACGGACCAGCCGTACGCGTCGAACCAGGCCGCGTTCATCGGCACCGTGATCACCGTGCCGTCGCCGAGGCGGTGGCGGCCGGTCATGCCGACGACTCCGCCCCAGGTGCGCTGGCCGACGACCGGGCCGAGCTTCAGCAGTTTGAACGCGGCGGTGATCATGTCGCCGTCGGAGGCGGTCGCCTCGTCGGCGAGGGCGACGATCGGGCCGCGCGGGGCGTTCGAGGCGTACGACACCGGCTGGGCGTTGCGTGTCAGGTCCCAGCCGAGGATCGTGCGCGTGAGCTTCTCCACGACGAGTTCGCTGATGTGGCCGCCCGCGTTGCCGCGTACGTCGACGATCAGCGCGGGGCGCGAGACCTCCAGGCGCAGGTCGCGGTTGAACTGGGCCCAGCCCGAGCCGCCCATGTCGGGGATGTGGAGGTAGCCGCACCGGCCACCGCTCAACTCCCGGACGACCTCGCGGCGTTTGGCCACCCAGTCCTGGTAGCGCAGGGGGCGCTCGTCGATCAGCGGGACGACGGCCACCCGGCGTGAGGGCCCCTCGCCCGCCGCCGGGATGAACGTGAGCTCCACCGTCGTACCGCCCGCGCCCGCGAGCAGGGGGTAGGGGCCGGTGACCGGGTCGACCGGGCGGCCGTCGACGTGGGTGAGGACCGCGCCCTCGCGGATGCCGGTGCCGGCGAGCGGTGAGCGGGCCTTGGAGTCGGAGGAGTCGCCGGGGAGGATCCGCTTCAGCATCCAGCTGCCGTCGCGGCGGACGAAGTTGGCACCGAGCAGGCCCTGCCAGCGCTGGTAGTGGGCCGGGCCCTCGTTGCGGCGGGCGGCGGCGACGTACGCGTGGGAGGTGCCGAGTTCGCCGAGGACCTCGCGCAGGAGGTCGGCGAAGTCGTCGGGGGAGGCGATTCGTTCGACCAGCGGGCGGTACTGGGCGAGCACACCGTCCCAGTCGATGCCGCACATGTGGGGTTCCCAGAAGTAGGCGCGGGTGAGGCGGCCCGCCTCCGCGTAGGCCTGGCGCCACTCGGCGGGCGGGTCCACGTCGTGGATGATGCGCCGCAGGTCGATCCAGACCGTCGAGTCGGAGTCACCGGTCTCGGTCGAGGGGACCGCTCGCAGGTCGCCCTCGTCCACGACGACCAGCCGGGAGCCGTCGCCGCTGACCGCGAACCAGTCCAGGTGCTGGACGAGTTCGGACTTCTTCGCCTTGCTGATGTTGAAGAACTCCAGCGTCGGCCGCCCGGAGGTGTCGTCGGGGTTGACGAAGGTCTCGCCGAGGGCGCCCGAGATCGGCCAGCGCAGCCAGACCAGGCCGCCGCCCGCGACCGGGTACAGCGCCGAGTACTTGGAGGCGGTGACCGGGAAGGGGGTCACCCGGCTCTCCAGGCCTTCCAGTTCGACGCTCACCGCGCCGTCCGCGCTCTCGTCCTCGATCGGGTCAAGGCCCCCGGCGACGGGCCGCCCGTCGGGGTTGAGCGCGAAGGGGGAAGGGGTGGCGGAGGACAGGGGGACGAGGTAGGGGCGGCAGCCGAGCGGGAAGGAGAGGTCGCCGGTGTGGACGTCGTACACCGGGTCGAAGCCGCGCCAGGAGAGGAAGGCGAGGTAGCGGCCGTCGCGGGTGAAGACGGGATTCTCGTCCTCGAAGCGGCCGTTGGTGACGTCGACGATGAGCCGGTCCTTTATGCGCGCGATCTTGATCTGGCGCAGCGAGCGGCCGATCCCCGGGTGCGACCAGGTCAGCCAGGCCCCGTCCGGGGAGAAGGCGAGGTCCCGTACCGGCCCGTTGATCGAGGTGATCAGTTCGGTGACCTCCCCTCCCGCGGGCTCGGCCGGTGAGGCCACCTCGGACTTCGTCCGGGAGGCTCCCTCGGCCTCGGTCGGTGAGGTGTCGCCGGGCTCCGTCCGGGAGGCTTCCTCGGACCCCGTCTTCGAGGTGCCCTCGGACTCTGTCCGTGAGGTGTCCTCGGACTCTGTCCGCGAGGTGCCCTCGGACTCTGTCCGCGAGGTGCCCTCGGACCCCGTCCGCGAGGTGCCCTCGGACCCCGGCTCTGAGGTGCTGTCGGGCTCTGTCACGGAGGCTTCCTCAGGCTCCGTCCGGGACGTGGACGTGGTCTCCGACTCCTCCGTCGCGTCGAGGATCAGCAGTCGTCCGTCGTTGGAGGCGATCGCGAGGCGTTCGCCCTGCGGGTCGGAGACCATCTCCAGCACGCGCCCCAGTTCGCCGGAGGCGAGGCGACGCGGCTCGCGCTGGCCGGAGGCCCGGGGGAGGAAGGCGATCTCGACGGCGTCCTCGCCGTCCGCGTCGGTGACGTAGGCGATCCGGCCGCCGGAGCCGAGCATCTCGGGAAGCCGGACGCGTACGCCGGGGGTGTCCGCGATGGTGCGCGCGGGGCCGTCGCGGTGGGTGAGCCAGTGCAGGCTGCCGCGTACGACGACGGCGCTGGCCCGGCCCGTCTCGTCGACCGAGATGCCGTCCACGTGCTGCGCCGCGGGCACCTGGTACGTACGGCGTCCCGCGCGCGGACCGCCGAGGCGGACGTCGAGGCGGCGCGGGACCGAGTCCGGGGACAGGTCGTCGACGATCCACAGGTCCCCGGCGCACTGGTAGACGACCCGGGTGCCGTCGCTGGAGGCGTGCCGGGCGTAGAAGGCGTCATGGTCGGTGTGGCGGCGCAGGTCGCCACCGTCGTACGCGCACGAGTACAGGTTTCCGATGCCCTCGTGGTCGGAGAGGAAGGCGATACGGCCGCCGACGAACATGGGGGAGTCGAGGTGGCCGTCGAGGTCGGCGAGCAGTCGCCGTCCGTGCAGCCAGAGCCGGCCGGTGGCGCCGCCCCGGTAGCGCTTCCAGGCGGCGGGTTCGTGCGGCGGGGTGCCGGTGAGCAGGAGCGTCTTGTGTTCGCCGTCGAGGTCGGCGACCTGGATGGCGGAGACCGGGCCCCAGGGGAGTGCGCCGCCGGGGTCGCCGTCGGTGGGGACCTTGTAGGCCCAGGTGAAGTACGAGAAGGGCTGGCCGTGGGAGGCGACGGCGAGGATGTCGCTGTGCCCGTCCTTGTCGGGCGGCGACCAGCCGCAGACCTGGGTGTCCGCGCTGCCCCAGTAGGTGAGCCGGCGGGAGGGACCGCCGTCCACCGGGGCCAGATGGATCTCCGGCACGAGGCTGCGCCAGCTCGTGTACGCGATGAGCCGGCCGTCGGGGGAGAAGCGGGGGTGGCCGACCTTGGTCCGGTCGACGGTGAGCCGCCAGGCGCGGCCCGGCCCGTCGAGGGGGGCGATCCACAGGTCGTCCTCGGCGGCGAAGCAGAGGCGGTCGCCGCTGAGATGGGGGAAACGGAGATAGCCGGATGCGTTGCCCCTGGTGGTCGCGTTGTCCCCGGGGGGCGCCTGGTGTGTGGTCGCCTTCTCATACGCGTCGCTCACCTACCCATGCTTTTCCTCCCGGAGGCGCCCGGCAACTTGTGAGCAGGTGTCCTTTCGGGTGTGCGTGACCCAGCGCACGTACGAAACGGTTTCGTTTCTTTGAATCTCGGGGTATCTTCATGGGTGTACGAAACCGTGTCGTCCGGAGCAGAGAAGGTGAGTGGGATGGCTGAAGCCGCAACGGTGCGTCGCAGTCGGATCACTCCCGAGCGTGAGGCCGAGCTGTACGCGGCCGTGCTCGAACTGCTCCGGGAGGTCGGCTACGACGCCCTGACCATGGACGCCGTCGCCGCCCGTACCCGGTCCAGCAAGGCCACCCTCTACCGCCAGTGGGGCGGCAAGGCCGAGCTCGTCGTGAAGGCGCTGCGGCACGAGAAGCCGATCACCAGTGACATCGACACCGGGTCCCTGCGGGGCGACTTCCACGCCATGGTGAGGCGTGAGGACGACTGTCACATGGAGCAGAATTCCGCGCTGATGCGGGGTCTGGCCACGGCGCTGCACGGGAATCCCGATCTCCTGCGTGCCTTCCGCGAGTGGATCATCGAGCCGGAGACCGAGATGCTCCGCGAGATCCTGCGGCGTGCCGTCGACCGGGGTGAGATCCGGGCGGACAACCCCGCTCAGGACTACGTGCTGCACATGATGATCGGCGCCTTCGCGGTGCGCGGCATCGTCGACGAGCTGCCACCCACCCAGGACTTCCTCACCTCGTACATGGACGCCGTGATCCTCCCCGCTCTCGGCGCCTGAGCCTGCCCGAACTTCAGTAACGCCTACGTGCACCTGACGCGACCGCTCACGTCGTCGGGCTGATCTCCCCTGCCCAGCTGCCAGCAAACGACCTGACCGGGAGTACGCCCTCGTGGCCACATTCCTCTATAAACTCGGCCGATTCGCCTTCAGGCGACGCCATTTCGTCGCCCTGATATGGGTGGCCCTGCTGACGCTGGCGGGTGTCGGCGCCGCCTCCGCGCCCACCGCGGGAGCGTCCTCTTTCTCGATCCCCGGCACCGAGGCGCAGAAAGCCTTCGACCTGCTCGAACAGCGCTTCCCCGGGATGAGCGCCGACGGCGCGACCGCCCGCGTGGTCTTCAAGGCGCCCGCCGGCGAGAAGATGGGCGACAAGGCCAACAGGGCGACCGTCGAGAAGACCGTCAAGGCGCTCGGCGACGGCTCGGAGGTCACCTCCGTGTCCGACCCCTTCAAGTCCCACGCGGTGAGCAAGAACGGGTCGGTCGCCTACACCTCGGTGAAGTACAAGGTGTCCGGCATGGAGTTGAAGGACTCCTCGAAGACCGCCCTGGAGGAGGCCGCGCAGCAGGCGCGGGACGCCGGGCTGAGCGTCGAGGTCGGCGGTGACGCGCTCCAGGCGACGCCCGAGACCGGGTCGACCGAGGTCATCGGTATCGCGGTCGCCGCGGTCGTGCTCGTCATCACCTTCGGTTCGCTGATCGCGGCCGGGCTGCCGCTGCTGACCGCGCTGATCGGCGTCGGTATCGGCGTCTCGACGATCACGGCGCTGGCGAACGCGCTGGACCTGGGCACCACCACCTCCACCCTGGCGATGATGATCGGCCTCGCGGTCGGCATCGACTACGCCCTGTTCATCGTCTCCCGCTACCGCGCCGAACTGGCCGAGGGCCGGGAGCGCGAGGAGGCGGCCGGACGGGCCGTCGGTACGGCGGGTTCGGCGGTCGTCTTCGCCGGTCTGACGGTCGTGATCGCGCTGGTCGGTCTGTCGGTCGTCAACATCCCGATGCTGACGAAGATGGGTGTCGCGGCGGCGGGTACGGTCGCCATCGCCGTACTGATCGCGCTGTCGCTGATTCCGGCCCTGCTGGGCTACGCGGGCCGCAAGGTCCAGCCCGCGGGCAAGAAGAGCAAGCTGCTCGGCGGCGGGCGTGCCGTGAAGAAGGAGGGCAAGCCCAACATGGGCACCCGATGGGCGAGCTTCGTCGTGCGTCGGCCGCTCGCCGTGCTGGTGCTCGGCGTGATCGGCCTGGGCGCCGCCGCGCTCCCGGCGGCCTCGCTCGAACTGGGTCTGCCCGACGACGGTTCGCAGCCGACGTCGACCACGCAGCGCCGGGCGTACGACGCGCTGTCCGACGGCTTCGGTCCCGGCTTCAACGGTCCCCTGATGCTCGTCGTGGACGGCAAGTCCAGCGACGACCCCAAGGCCGCGGCGACCAAGGTCACCGACACGGTCAAGGACATGAAGGACGTCGTGTCGGTCAGCCCGGCGGCGTTCAACAAGGCCGGGGACACCGCGACGATCACGGTCATCCCCGACTCCAAGCCGTCCTCCGTCAAGACGGAGGACCTGGTGCACGCCATCCGTGACGCGGGTGGCACCATCTCGACGGAAACCGACGCGAAGGTGCTGGTCACCGGCACCACCGCGATGAACATCGACTTCTCGCAGAAGCTGAACGACGCGCTGATCCCGTATCTCGCGCTGGTCGTCGGCCTCGCCTTCCTCCTCCTGATCGTTGTCTTCCGCTCGGTCCTGGTCCCGCTGAAGGCGGCGCTCGGCTTCCTGCTGAGCGTGATGGCGGCGCTCGGCGCGGTTGTCGCCGTCTTCCAGTGGGGCTGGCTGTCCGGCCTCCTGGGCGTCGAGGAAACCGGCCCGATCATGTCGATGATGCCGATCTTCATGGTGGGTGTCGTCTTCGGTCTCGCGATGGACTACGAGGTGTTCCTCGTGACCCGGATGCGTGAGGCGTACGTCCACGGGGAGAAGCCCCACCAGGCGATCGTGACCGGCTTCAAGCACGGCGCACGGGTCGTCACGGCGGCCGCGGTCATCATGATCGCCGTCTTCTCCGGCTTCATCGGCTCCAGCGAGTCGATGATCAAGATGATCGGCTTCGGCCTCGCGATCGCGGTCTTCTTCGACGCGTTCGTGGTCCGCATGGCGATCGTCCCGGCGGTGCTGGCCCTGCTCGGGAAGAAGGCCTGGTGGCTGCCGAAGTGGCTGGACCGGGCGCTTCCCAACGTGGACGTCGAGGGCGAGGGCCTGCGCACGGCGGAGGAGAAGGGCCGGGGCCCCGGCGACGGGGGCCGGGACGAGGACCGGGAGCTGGTACGGGTCTGAGGCCTGACCGACTGGGCGTCCGGTTGACCGGCTGAGGTGGTGAGGGGCACCCCGCGTTGCGGCGGGGTGCCCCTCACTCTTGTTCCTGGCTGTGGAATCATCCGGTCCCAGGCTCTCTCACCAGGAGGTCCGCTGATCGTGTTGCACGAGTCGGTCTTCAACACCGCGGACCTGCCGGTCGGTGATCGGTTCGAGGCGTGGACGCAGCGCATGGGCCGTACGCACGCGCCCATGCAGCTGGCCAGCGACCGCACGGCGGACTACCGCGCACACCAGCGGATGATCGGGCTGGGGGACGTCACGGTCTGGCCGGCGACCTTCGACCATCTGGTCTTCCGGCGGACACCGAAGCTGATCCGCCAGTCCGATCCCGAGGTGTACCACCTCTCCCTCCTGCTGCGGGGAGAGGGAGCGGCCGCCTGGGACAGACAGCAGGCCGCCTACCGGGTCAACGACATCCACACGAACTGTTCCTCGCGGTCGTACGAGATACACACCGGTGCGGACCCGGTCAGCCTCGTGGGAGTCGAGATCCCGCGGTCGCTGGTGGCGCTGCCCGCGAACCGGGCCGACCAGGTGATCGGCGGCCGGATCTCGGGCCGCGAGGGAGTCGGCGCGCTCCTGGCGCAGTTCCTCGTCCAGTTGGCCTCGGACACCGGCTCCTACCAGCCGTCGGACGGACCCCGGCTGGGCACGGTCCTCGCCGATCTGGTCACGGCCGTCTTCGCGGGCGCCCTGGACGCCGAGGCCCTGCTGCCGCCGGAGACCCGCGGCCGGACGCTGATCCTGCGCATCAAGGCGTTCATCCGCCGGCATCTGGGCGACCAGGAGCTGACCCCCGCCCGGATCGCTGCCGCGCACCACATCTCGCGCAGCCATCTGTACCGCCTCTTCCAGGCCGAGGGCCTCACCGTGGCCTCCTACATCCGCGATCAGCGGCTGGAGAACGCCCGCCGCGACCTCGCCGACCCGGCGCTGCGCGCGATGCCGGTCCATGCCGTCGCCGCCCGCTGGGGCTTCCCCCGCGCCGCCGAGTTCACCCGGGCCTTCCGCGCCGCCCATGGCGTCCCGCCGAGTGAACTCCGGAGGCAGGCGGTGGCCGAGGAGTGTGCGGTACGTCCGGAAGGCCGTGGACCCTGCGCCAACTAAGTGGCGACTGTGCGCCAACGACAGGCGGGCGGTCGGCCGCGCATTCTGGTGATCGCCGCGCGGCGAGGGACGGGCGGACCGGAAGGGGCGGGCCAGGATCGCGGGGGTGTCCTGGCACGGCCCCGGCCCGGTCGGCTATGACGCGGCTCCGGCCCGGTCGGCTATGACGTGTCCTCGGCCCGGTCGGCTACGACGACAGCGCCGACCGTACCGCTCGTACCAGCGCCTGCGCCCGTGGATCCGCCGTCACCGTCTTGCGGAAGCCGTTCGTGATGTAGCCGAAGGCGACGCCCGACTCGGGGTCCGCGAAGCCCAGTGGGCCGCCGCGGCCCGGGTGGCCGAACGAGGCCGGGCCCAGCAGCGGGGAGGCGGTGCCGTGGAGCATGTAGCCGAGGCCGAAACGGGTGCTGATGACCAGGGTGCGGTCCGGTCCCGCGGACGCCTCGGCGCGGGCCAGGTCGACCGTGTCCGGGGTGAACAGGCGGGTGCCGTCCAGCTCGCCGGTCAGGGCGGCGTAGAAGCGGGCGAGACCGTCGGCCGTGGCGATGCCGTTGGAGGCGGGGAGGGCCGCCGCACGGTAGGCGGGGTCGTTGTCGTCGGGCGGCGGGGTGATCGCGGCGAAGGCACGCACGGTCGTCGAGTCCGGGTCCTTGTAGGCCTCGGCCACCGACCGCTTCGGGCGGGTGCGCAGGGCGCTCGACGGCTCGGGCGCGTCGACCCGGCCCGCGCGGCCCACCCGGTGGGCCTCGGCCTCCGGCAGCCCGACCCAGAGGTCCAGCCCGAGCGGGGCGGAGATCTCCGTCGCGATGAACTCGCTCACGCCCCGGCCGCCGGTGACGCGGCGGACCAGTTCGGAGAGCATCCAGCCGAAGGTGTGGGGGTGGTAGCCGTGGTCCGTGCCCGGCTCCCAGAGCGGGGCCTGCGCCGCGATCGACGCGGCCGTACGGTCCGGGTCCGCGGCCTCGGCCGGGGTCAGCGGCGCGTCGACCACGGGCACGCCCGCCCGGTGCGACAGCACATGCCGGACCAGAAGCCGTTCCTTGCCCCGAGCCTTGAACTCGGGCCAGTACTCCCCGACCGGTGCGTCCAGGTCCAGCTCGCCGCGCTCGTGCAGCATCAGTAGTACGGCGGCCCCGACGCCCTTCGTCGCCGAGTGCATGACGTGGGCGGTGTCGTGCTCCCAGGGCGCCGAATCCGCCGTACCGTCCACGTCGCGCGCGCCGCCCCACAGGTCGACGACCTTGCGCCCGTGCCGGTACACGGAGACCGCCGCGCCCCGTTCCCCGAGCGTCTCGAAGTTGCGTACGAACGCTTCTCTGACCGGCTCGAAGCCCTCGGCCACTTCGCCGTTCACGTTCACGTCCGTACTCCCTGTCGCCCGGCCACCCTCAACAATTGGATGCAACACGCACGCGGAAGGCTCGATTCCTAGCCGAGCAGGATCGTGACCTCGATGTTGTTCCGGGTCGCGTTCGAGTACGGGCAGACCTCGTGCGCCGCGTCCACGAGCTTGGTCGCGACGTCCTGGTCGAGGACGGGCAGCGAGACGCTCAGGGCGACCGCGAGACCGTAGCCGCGCTGCTTGTTGGGTCCGATGCCGACCTTCGCGGCGACGGTGGAGCCGGTCAGGTCCAGTCCGGCGCGGCGGCCCACCAGCACCAGCGCGTTGTGGAAGCAGGCGCTGTACCCGGCCGCGAAGAGCTGTTCGGGGTTGGTGCCGTTGCCGTCACCGCCGAGCGCGGGAGGCATCGCGACCTTCAGCTCGATCTGGCCGTCCAGGCTGGTGACATAGCCGTCCCGGCCGCCGTGCGCGGTGGCCTCGGCGACGTACATGATCTTCGTCGGACGAGTGTCGACAGCGGTGTCGCCGACAGCGGTGCCATCGATCATGGCGGGACCTCCCCCAGGACGGAAAACACGGAAGTGCACAAGTACATCGTGCACAAGGTACCGGCCGGTACGGAAGGCCTGATTACCAGGGGCTGGAAACCGTCGGTAACCCCCGTCCCGCCAACGCCCCGCCCGTCCGGCCCCGTCCTGCTCCGTCCTGCTCCGTTTCCGGACGGGCAGGTCAGCGCCCGCGCCCCGCCGCACCGTCCGCGCGCTCGGCCAGCCCCCACAGCTCCTGTCGCATCCTGGCCACCTCGTCCCCGGCAAGGCCGGTCGACGCCAGCAGCGCCCGCGGTATGCCCGCCGCGCGCTCCCGCAGCGCCTCGCCGCGCCCGGTGACCGCCACCAGCACCGAACGCTCGTCGCGCGCCGAGCGTTCACGGCGGACCAGACCGGCCGACTCCAGGCGCTTGAGCAGCGGCGACACCGTGCCGTAGTCCAGCCGCAGCGCGCCCGCCAGTTCCTTGACCGTGGTCTCGCCGCGCTCCCAGAGGAACAGCAGGACGAGGTACTGCGGGTAGGTGAGGCCGAGCTCCTCCAGCAGCGGGCGGTACGCGGCGGTCACCGCGCGCTGGGCCGCGTACAGCGCGAAGCACAGCTGGTCGTCGAGGAACAGCGACCCGGCCGATCCGAAGTCCTCTTGGTCCCCTTGTTTCGTCACGCGCCCATTGTCACGGAGTACGCACAGCTGTCGAGCGCGGATCGAAACCGAAGGGAAGTTCCAGGCGGTGGGTGCGCATCAGCTCGTCGTCGGAGAGCAGCTCACCGGTCTTCCCGTCCGCGGCGATCGCGCCGTCGCTCAGGATCAGTGCCCGGGGGCACAGTTCGAGGGCGTACGGCAGGTCGTGCGTGACCATGAGGACGGTGACGTCCAACGACCGCAGGATGTCGGCGAGTTCGCGGCGCGAGGCCGGGTCGAGGTTGGAGGACGGCTCGTCGAGGACGAGGATCTCCGGCTCCATGGCGAGGACGGTCGCGACGGCCACCCGGCGCCGCTGCCCGAACGACAGATGGTGCGGGGGGCGGCCGGCGAAGTCCGCCATGCCGACCCGCTCCAGAGCCGTACGGACGCGCTCCTCCAGCTCGGTGCCCTTCAGCCCGGCCGCGGCGGGCCCGAAGGCCACGTCCTCGCGCACGGTCGGCATGAACAACTGGTCGTCCGGGTCCTGGAAGACGATGCCGACCTTGCGCCGGATCTCCGCCATGTGCCGCTTGCCGACCGGGAGTCCGGCCACCGTCACGGTTCCGGCGCCGCCGGTCAGGATGCCGTTGAGATGGAGGACGAGGGTGGTCTTGCCGGCGCCGTTCGGGCCGAGCAGCGCGACGCGCTCGCCACGCCCGAGGCGGAAGTCGACGCCGAAGAGGGCCTGGTGGCCGTCGGGGTAGGCGAAGGCCAGTCCGGCCACTTCCAGAGAGGGGGTCACAGGGTCCATCCCAGCAGGCAGACGACAAGGGCGGTGAACGGGAGGGTGAGGGCGTACGACCACTGCGCCCGGGACGCGGTCACCTCGTCGATGACCGGCATCGAACCGGCGTACCCCCGGCTCACCATGGCGAGATGGACGCGCTCCCCGCGCTCGTAGGAGCGGATGAACAGCGCGCCCGCGGACTTCGCGAGGACGCCCCAGTGCCGTACACCCCGGGCCTCGAAGCCCCGCGACTCCCGTGCGATCCGCATCCGCCGCATCTCGTCGGTGATGACATCGCCGTAGCGGATCATGAAGGAGGCGATCTGTACGAGGAGCGGGGGCAGCTTCAACCGCTGTAGCCCCAGCAGCAGTTCGCGCAGTTCGGTCGTCGAGGCGAGGAGTACGGAGGCGGCGACGCCCAGGGTGCCCTTGGCGAGGACGTTCCAGGCGCCCCACAGGCCGTTCACGCTGAGCGACAGACCGAGGACGTCCACCCGCTCGCCCTGCGCCACGAACGGCATGAGCACGGCGAAGGCGACGAACGGGATCTCGATCAGCAGCCGCTTGAGCAGGAAGGCGGCCGGTACCCGGGCCTTGTACGCCACCGTCGCCAGGAGTGCGGCGTACAGCGCGAAGGCCCACATCGCCTCGCGCGGGGTGGAGACGATCACGACGACGAAGGCGAAGGTCGCGGCGAGCTTGGTGTGCGGGGGCAGGGCGTGCACGGGGGAGTGCCCGTGCCGGTAGAGCCTGTGCGCGTGGCCCGCGCCCACCTCAGGCCACCTGCGCGGGGGAGGCGTCGGCGCTGCGGCGCCTGCGCACCGCCCAGAAGATCGCCGTACCCGCGACGACGGTGACGCCGACGCCGATCACGCCCGCGAGGCCGCCGGAGATCCGGGCGTCGGAGATGTCCTTGACGCCGTACCCGGCGAGCGGGGAGTCCTCGGTGTGGTGCTTCTTGGTGTTCTTGTCGATGCCCTGGTCCTTGGCGACCTTCTCCAGGCCGTCGGGGCTCGCGGAGGCGTAGAAGCTGACGAAACCCGCGAGGAGGAGGGAGGTGACGAGGCCGACCGCCCACACCTTGCGACGGGAGGTCCGGGCGGCCACGGGGACGGCGGGCGCGGGTGCGTCGACCAGTTCGCCGCCGACGCGCAGCTTCAGCCGCTGCTGCAGACCGCGCGCCCCGTACACGAGGTCCGGTCGTACGGCGATGACCGCGCCGACCGTGAGAGCGGTGATGGTGGCCTCGCCGATGCCGATGAGGACGTGCACGCCGATCATCGCGGTGGCGACCTTGGTGATCGGGACGTCGGTGGTGCCGCCGAGGGCGTAGATGAGAGTGAAGGCGACGGCGGCGCCCGGGACGGAAAGGAGTGCGGAGACGAAGGCCGCCACGGTGATGGAGCGCTTCTTGCGCGGCAGGACCTTCACCAGGCCCCGGAAGACGGCGTAGGAGACGACCGTCGTGACGATCGCCATGTCGGTGATGTTCACGCCGAGTGCGGTCAGGCCGCCGTCGGCGAAGAGGATGCCCTGCATCAGCAGGACCACGGAGACGCAGAGGACCCCGGTGAAGGGGCCGACGAGTATCGCCGCGAGCGCGCCGCCGAGCAGATGTCCGCTGGTTCCGGCGGCGACCGGGAAGTTCAGCATCTGCACGGCGAAGATGAAGGCGGCGACCAGGCCGGCGAGCGGCGCGGTCTTCTCGTCGAGTTCGCGGCGGGCGCCCCGCAGGCTCACGGCGATGGCGCCGGCGGCGACCACTGCGGTGACCGCGGAGACCGGGGCGTTGATGAATCCGTCAGGCACATGCACCGTTCGATGATAGTGCCTTGTTGCGAATGAGTTGCAAGAGCGAGGCGCCCATGAATAGTGGCGGGGCGGTGATGCATGGCGGGGGCCGATCCGGGAACCCGATGAGTATGGGAGTCCGTGGGCGAAATCTCCGGAATGTGCGACATTGGAGAGGTGACGGATTCATCTATTCCACACAGGTAACGCAGCGCAAGGAGTCGGTTCATGTCTGCCGTCGAACAGTACGCACGCGCCCACATCGTCACCGACACGGCAGACTCCGCCGAGGACGAACACCAGGCCGTCCCGGTGGCCCTCAGCTACGACCCCGACGCCGATCCCCGTCAGGTTCACATGACGCTGCCCGGCCCCCACGAGTGGGCCTTCCCCCGGGAGCTCCTCGAACGAGGCCTGCGCGCTCCGGTCGAGTCCGGCGACGTACGCGTGTGGCCGTGCGGCCGGGTGCAGGCGGTCGTGGAGTTCCACTCCGCGCAGGGGGTCTCGGTGGTGCAGTTCGACTCGAAGGTCCTGATCCGCTTCCTCCGCCGCACGTACACAGCGGTGACTCCGGTGGCTCGCTGAGGCCGTTCCACCCAGCGGGCGCGCGGTATCAGCGCGCGTGCGGCATCAGACCGATCCCCATCACCAGCAGACCCGCCGCCGCGATCCGGGGTGCCCCGAACCGCTCCTTGAAGAACACGGCCCCGATCGCCGCGCCGACGATGATCGATGTCATACCCGGCTCATACAGTGTTTGTCATGAGCCGCGATGCGGGATCACCAGGCCGGTGCCCTGGTAGCCGCCGTCGGCGATGGTCGTGGTCCTGCCGGCGGCTGCCTTCGCACCCGATTCTGCCCACGCCTTGCAGTCGTTGCGGTTGCCCGGCACTGGACGTCCGACCGCGACGACCAGCCGTGTGTCAGCGTCGACGACCACTTGGTGGTTGGTCGAGTACCTGTAGTTCTTGGACCGCTCGGTGATGCTGTGATCGCGAGTAGGCACCAGCGTGCCGTCGACGATGAGCACGGTGCCGGCGTGGAAGCGCTGCCGCTGCTTGAGGGCCAGCAGCGGGCCGATGTGGTCGATGATCCGGTCGGCAGATGACTTGGAGATGCCGAACAGCGGGGCGAGCTGCCGCAATGTCAGGTTGGTCCGCCAGTACGCGGCGACCAGGAGCACCCGATCTTCCAGCGGCAGTGACCAGGGACGCCCTCGGCGAGTCCGATCGGCGCCTTCTCGGCGCAGCAACATGACCAGCTTTCGAAAGTCGCGCGAGCGCAGCCCAGTGAACGGGGGTATCCAGGACGGTTCCGCTGCCGTGATCACTCCAGCCACAGCGGGATCTTCTCAGGGCGGACCACGCCCTGACCGCTCACATGGCCAGCGCGGCACTCACCCGAGCCAGGCGCTCGCCCGGCATGGCGAAGTCATTGGCGGGGTTGCGGAACGAGTACATGCCGTCGTTGATCCGCGCACCATCCTCGGCCGCCGCCCAGCGCACCGGGCCGGTCAGTCCCTGCTTTTCAAGCATGGACGTGGCGAGCGACTCGGCGTGCTGCATGCCCAGGCACGTGCGCAAGGCCGCGGCCAGGCGGGAAACGGCCTCCTTAGGTGCAGCCCAGTCCCCGAAGGCTGGCAGCAGGAGCAGCAGGCGGGCGTGTGGGTCCGTGGTGGTCCCTCCGGGCAGGCCGTTATCCGCAGCGGCGACCAGGTCCGGCCAGGACAAACCGGGGCCCATGAAGTGCCCGTCGTCCCGTGCGACCAACTCGGCCCGCGTCCAGCTGGGATGGTTCACCAGGTAGTCGACCCCCGCCTCCCCAGGAACGGTGCGGTAGACGACATGGAAGCGGTGTCCCGCAGCGAGGGGAATGGTGAAGGCGGGCCAGTCAGCCCGCTGCCAAAGACGCTGCCAGTAGGCCCGATGGTCTGCCCACGCATAGCCCGGTCCGAAGAACAGCCCGGCTCCACCAGAGCCCCAGGAGTAGAGGTGCCCCATCCAGAAAAGCCTCTCGTCCAGCAGTTCAGGGCGCTGGCTGAAGGGACCGTCGTGGTAGCTGGGTATCCGTGCGGGATGCAGATCCACGTCGTTGGTCATGCAGGCCATCATGCCGCGTTGACGCGACGCTCAGGTCGTGTCGCGCTTCGCGGCTGGCAGAGAGGGTGGTTGCTCGTCGCGGCTCTCCGCGGTGAAGGCGTCGCGGCGAGCGAGGGTCACCGACAGAGGCAGGCCCAGCCGCACGGCCGCGCGTCGCCGGACACGCACCTGCGCTCGGGTCCGAGGCCGGAAGGAGGGGAGCCGCGAGCAGCCGCAGCCAGGGCGATGATCGTAGGTCAGCCCCTCCGCGAGCACGGTCGCAACGACGGACCATGCCTTCGTGTCGCGTCGCCGGGGCGCAGCGAAGTCGTAGCCGGCGAAGACGAGCTGTTCACGACAGCCAGGACAGATGTGCTTCCGGATCGGCCACGTGCTGCCCTTGAAGGCGAGCCGGCACGCGACGCACACGTAGTGCCGGAAGGCCCCGTTGAACGCGTGGTAGCACATGGTCCGACAGGGTACGCATCGTCCGCGGGCCAGCCCAAGCGGATTCCTGGTGCCCGATCTGGCCAGTCAGCCGCCCGGTCAGTCGCTGTAGCGCACGAGGGGTGTGGATGAGCGAATAGCGGGACAGCCCTTTAGCCAGAGAGGGCACCAAGGGCGACGGAGTCTGTCACGAGCCGTCCCACAGTCCCCGCCGACGCAGGCGGCGCTGTCGGAGCCTCTCGTACAACGCCGTGAGTCCGAGGACCCCGCCGAGCAGGAAGCCACCGACCGGAGCGATGACGAAGTCCGACTGCTGCACTCCTGGCAGCAACAAGAAGTAGGCGGCCCACACCGTCCCTGTCACAAGCGCCAGGAGGACCGGATGCCGGGCCGTGAACTTCTGTGTACGTGTGGGAGGGCGTTCGCCGCCCAGAAAGCGGTCCACGGCCCAGAAGACGCGGACCAGTCTTCGACCTACCTCCGACATGGCCGAGAGCGTATCGCGCGCCGATCGGTCCGCGACCGGCGATCGTCTAGTAGGACGCATGCCAGCTGGCGCACGTCTATGGGTGACCAACCCCGACGTGCGCCAGACGCGACCTCGACCGTACTGAGGACATGGGGCCCCGTTTGAGATCTGCTGCTGCGCCAGTTCTGGTTGGGTAGCTTGATCGGCATGGATCAGGGGCGGGTAGTTGAAGCGTTCCGTCTTGAGGCGGGGCAGCTCGCGCAGGCGATGACTGGGGTCTCGGCGGCCGAGTGGCGTCTGCCGACACGGTGTGCGCCGTGGACGGTCAGCGACTTGCTGGCTCATGTCCGGGTGGTGATTGCCTGGCTGCCGGGCATGCTGGCCGTGCCGGCGCCGACCCGTGCCGAGGTCTCGGCAGTGGAGTACTACCGGCCCGACGACCGTTTCGCTCCGGACACCAACGCGGCTCGGATCGCTCTGGCACAAGATCATGCGGCCGAACAGCTCGGCGGTGCCGCGCTCGCCGACGACTTCGACGCCACTTGGCAACAGGTGGACCGACTGTGCCGGGCCGAGCCCGAAGGTCGTGTGGTTCGCACGCGGCACGGCGATCCGATGCTCCTGTCGGAGTTCCTGCTGACGCGCGTGGTTGAGGTCGCCGTGCACGGCCTGGACCTGGCCGATGCCCTCGGGCGTGAGCCGTGGCTGACTTCCCAGGCCGCAGATTTGGTGCAGGGTCTTCTGCTCGGCCCGGATGGGGCGGCTGCACTGGAGAAGCTTGGGTGGGGGCAACTTCACTTCCTACGCAAGGCGACCGGGCGCGAGCCGATCACCAGGGAGGAAGCATTGGACGTCAGTCGCCTCGACATCCGGTGGCTCACGCTGGGTTGAGAGCGTCGCCGACTGACGCCGGCGCAGCAGTAGAGCTAAATCGCGCTCTCATCGCACCGGACAGGGCTACGAAATGGCTTCACCAGCGCCCTGACCAGCGAAGTTATTACCGCTGGGCCGCGTCCATGGTTGCCGTCAGCGCCCCGACTCCCCGGCCCGCACCGCAGCCTCCTGATCGCGGTAGTACGAGCGCCAGATCAACCGGTGCACTCGCGTCCAGCGCGGGATGGACCGAACGCCGGGGATGAAGGGGACCAGCACCAGCCCCAGGCTGAGCAGCACCATCACGCCCCAGATCAGGGCGTCGGCGTTGCCGGACGACTTGAAGGGTTCGATCTGGTACCAGAACGTGTAGAGCCACAGCCACGCCTGGCCCGGGTAGTTGCCCGTCTCGTTCATCATTCCCCATTGGTCGCCGCCCAGGTGCTCGGTGCGGGCCAGGGACTCCAGGTAGGAGCCGTCGGAGAGGAAGAGCAGAGAGCGGGTGTAGTCGGTCTCGTAGAACTTGCCGCCGCCCGGCAACTCTCCGTCCAGGGCACCCGATCGGGCCAGGTCGAGAAGGCGCGCGGTGAGCACAGGGACCGGACCGTAGTCGCCCCTGGCCACCTTGGCGGGGTCGCCGCCGGGAGACTTGGCCAGTGCGTCGGAGTAGGCCTTGCTCCAGTCCTGGCGGCGGGAGACCGGGGCAGCGGCCCAGGCCGCGAGGGCGGCTCTGACGCCAGGCGGTTCGGGGGCATGGGCCAGGGGTCCGATGACCAAGTCGTCGGCGGTGTCCACCGGGATGCGTACGCCGGCGGCGTTCTGCAAGCCGACCGGTCCGAGCTTCTGCGCCGCGCCCGGCGTGTGGTTGTACGGGGGCCCGTACTCGGCGGTTCCGCTGGTGCCGGCGAGTTCGGCCACGGCGGTCGCTGTGAAGTCCGGGCCGGCCGCCCGGGACCAGGAAGCCAAGGTCACCGGTCTGACATCGGGCGAGGAGAAGACAGCGGCCAGACCCGCGGTGAGAAGCGCGACAGCCACCAGGGCGATCACGAACTCCTTGATCAGGTCGTACTGCCGGGTGGGGAAGGCGGCCGGGTCGGGCACTGCCGCCTTCCGGGATCGCCGGCCCGTCACCGCGCGTCCCGTGCCGCGGGCGCCGCCGTCCCGCCGGCCGCGGGGTCGGTCACCCCGATGGGCGGGACGATTCCGCGCCACCGGACCAGCAGGATGTGCCCGGCGGTCAGGAGACCGAGGACGAACGGAAGCAGCACGATGTGCCACATCAGCATCTGCCCGAAGTTCATCACGTTGAAGAACGCGCCGACACCGACCGAGTTGAGCCCGTCCTTGGCCTGCCCCGCGATCCACTGCGAATCGAAGTTCTGCTGTACCAGATAACCGGTGAAGGCAGTGCCGATCGCGGTGAAGAAACAGACCGCGCCGGTGATCCATGTCAGTGCCCGACCGCCGCGCCAGGCAGCCATGAAGAACTTGCCCCACAGGTGGATGACCATGAAGAACATCAACAACTGGACGCTCAACAGGTGCAGGCTGTTCACGTATCTGCCTGTCGTCGAGACGTGCCACCAGCCGGGTCCCTTCAGCGCGAGCAGCCCGCCGCTGACGAGTGCCACGATCAGCGAGGACAGGGTGAGCACGCCGAAGACGTAGATCCATGAGGCCATGTACGCCGGCTGTGTGTCCGGCAGAAGTTTGGCCGGGGGCAGGGCCTTGACGGCCCTCCGACGCACCGCGCCGGTCCAGCCGCCGGAGGCTGACACGTTCGTGTAAGGCCCGGTGGCCGCGCCGTCCTCACCCGGAACGCTCATCTGCGGCCTCCCGGGAAGGGCAGGAGGAGGGCGGCGACAAAGACGATCACCATCAAGCCGATGACCACGAGGTTCGCGACGGACACCTGGATGACGCCCCAGTGCACATAGCGCCCGGCTCCGTTCAGATCTACGGGCGCGGCAAGCGCATGCCCGCCCGGCAGCAGTAGTCCCGTCATCGTCACGACCTGTCTTCCCATCCCTCGCCGTACCGCTGGCGACAAGCAAAGCGCCTCGTGGAGCTCTCGGCATCCGGGCCAGCACGGACCATGGGCTGAAAGGCCCAACCGGAACATGCGTCAGTGCGGGGCCCGGTGGGCTTCGGCCGCACTCCAGGCTGCCGAGGCCACAGTCCGTTCCCCGCGACGCCGCTCAACCGCACGTCTGACCAGGCCCGGCAGCGGCTTCCCTCGCCTCGGAGCGTCACGTCGAGGTGAGCAGTCGGCGACGGGCGGGTCACCTGTTCCTGTCTCCCGGCGGCGGAGCGACGCCCGTCGGGCAGGACGCCCCCCAGTTCGTCTCGAACGGGTCACCTGGCCTGACCCCCGTCGCACCTACACCGCAGTACGCGAAAAATACTGCTGGTGGTCGTACTCGAGCGCGGAGCGGTCGCACCCTGCGGAGAGGATCCCCGTCCCGATGTGCCGACCGACACCACATGGCGGATCCCCTCCAGCCCGCTGACCAGCGCGCTTATTACCGGCTGAACAGGGTTTGACTGAGGACTCGCGCAGGGCGGCGATCGGGGCCGGCTCCGCGCGCGTCTGCGCCCAGAGCACCAGCGCGTACGCCGCCACGGACAGCACCGAGCCGAGCAGCCCCAGGGCGGCGAAGGGACGGAGGACGGGGACGAGCCGGGGCGCGCAGGCGGTAGGCGGCGTACGCCGGGATCACGACTCCCTGAACGGCCATCAGCCAGGCGATGTAGTCATGGGCGGCACGCTGTCGGTCGGTGTAGGAGGCACGCGAGCGAGTTCCGATGCGCCGGGGTGCCGGGTCTCGTGCCGGCCCCAGCCCCACCAGAAGCGTCACATGACGGGGGAGCCGTCGGGGGAGGGCACGGCCTGCGGGCAGCCCCGGGGCAAGGGAGAACGTCATGCGCGGAGCGTAGAAGCCCCCACTGACATCGCTTCCGTGCCGCTCCTGAGCCGCCTTGGAGTCGCTCCCGTGCCGCTTCCGTGCCGCTCCTGAGCCGCCTTGGAGTCGCTCCCGTGCCGCTTCCGTGCCGCTCCTGAGCCGCCTTGGAGTCGCTCCCGTGCCGCTTCCGTGCCGCTCCCGAGCCGCTCCCGAGCCGCCTTGGAGTCGCTCCCGTGCCGCTCCCGAGCCGCCTTGGAGTCGCTCCCGTGCCGCTCCCGTGCCGCTCCCGAGCCGCTTCGGAGCCGCTTCCGTGCCGCTCCCGAGTCGCTTCGGAGCCGCTCCCGTATCGCTCCCGAGCCGACCCGCATCCCGTCCGGACAGGTCCTGGCTCCCCGTCCGGACAGGTCCCGGCTTCCCGCCCGGCTAGCTTCCAGCCTTCAGCAGTGCCGCCACGATCGGGCCCGCCGTGTCGCCGCCGTGGCCGCCCTGTTGGACGACGCCCGCCGCGGCGAGGTCGCCCTTCCACGCGGTGAACCAGCCGTTGGGCTTCTTCTGGCCGTCGACCTCCGCGGAGCCGGTCTTCGCGCCGTAGTCGGGGCCGAGGCCGGACATCGCCTCGGCGGCGGTGCCGTACGCCGCCGTGTACTGCATGAGTTCGCGGAGCTGGGCGAGGGTGGTGGCGGGGAGGGTGCGGGAGGCCGTCGCCAGCTTGCGGTTGTCGACCGTCGGAGACACCAGGTACGGCTGGTGGAAGACGCCCGTCCTGACCGTGGAGGCGACCGAGGCCATGTTCAGCGGGTTCATGCGGACCCCGCCCTGGCCGATCAGCGAGGCCGCCATCTGGGCCGCCGACTGGACCGGGACCGAGCCGTCGAAGGACGGGACGCCGATGGCCCAGTTGTTCATGGACAGGCCGAAGTACTGCTGCGCCTGGTTCGTCAGGTCGGAGTTCGACAGTTTCTTGGCCTGGCTGATGAAGGCGGTGTTGCAGGAGCGCGCGAAGCTCGCCTTGAACGTGCCGCCCTTGATCTCGAACTTGTCGTCGTTCTGGAACTTCCAGCCGCCGTACGTCACGTACTTCGGGCACGGGTGCTGCTTGTCGGCCGAGGCGAGCCCCTTGTCGATGAGCAGCGACGACGTGATGACCTTCATGGTGGAGCCGGGGGCCAGCGAGCCCTGGAAGGCCGTGTTGAAGCCGTGGCTGGTGTTGGCGACCGCGAGGATCTCGCCCGTCGAGGGGCGCATCAGAACCACCGACGCCCGGTCCTTCTTGGCGACCTGCTGCTCGGCGTCCGCCTGGAGGGTCGGGCTGAGCGTGGTCTTCACGGTCCCCGGGGTGCCCTCGCTGAGGGTCACCAGGGTCTTGTCGGGGGTCTTCTGGGTGCCCTTGGCGGCGGCCTTGCGGACCACGCGCAGTTCGATGCCCGCCTTGCCGCCGGCGATCTTGCCGTACTTCTCGCGCAGCCCGTCCAACACCGTGCCCAGCGAGGGGTACTTGGCCGTGGTGATCTCGCCGCCGTCGCGGTCGAGGGCGGTGACCGGGGGAGTGCCCGCCGGACCGGTGACCAGACGGTCGCCGTCCTGGAGGTCGGGGTGCACGACCGACGCCTGCCAGCCGACCAGCGCCGCACCGTCCTTGGCGCGGCGCACGACGGTCAGCTTCGAGTCGTACGCCAGGGGCTTGCTCTTGCCCTTGTACGTGACGGTGGCCTTGACGGAGAAGGGGACGGAGGCCCCGGACGCCGTGCCCGGCGTGAGCTTGACGCCGGTGATGTGGGCGTCCTTGCCGTAGTCGGTCAGCAAGGTCTTCGCGGCCGCCGAGTCGTCGGTGGCCGCGGCCGCCTTCGTGACGTCACCGCTCTGCCAGGCGGTCAGGAACCGCGTGGACAGCGCAGTGACCTCGGCCGCCGACGGCGGACCGGTCTTCACGGCCTTGTGGGCGGCGGTCTGCGACGTACGGTCCTCGGCCGACGCCCCGCCGGCGTACAGGCTGTAGGCGCCGAACGCCCCGCCTCCGACGACCACCGCGATCAGCCCGCCGACCACGGCGGGCTTCGTATTCCGTCGCTCGGCGACGCGCCTTCTGTTCCCCACAGCTTTCGATCCTCCGCCTGTTCCCCAAGTCCCCCGGCACCCTCATGCTCCTCAACGAGAGCCCCCACCCTAGGGTCCCGCCCTGTCAAGGGTGACTTCAGCCGCCCGTTCGTAGCACAGCTGCGACGATCGGACCGGCCGCGTCCACCCCGTGACCGCCTTGCTGGGTCATCGCGGCGGCCGCGACGTCGTTCCGATAGCCGGTGAACCAGCTGTTCGACTTGGACTGGGCGTCGACCTCGGCGGAGCCGGTCTTGGCGCCGATGTTGCCGCCGAGTCCCGCCATCACCTGGGCGGCGGTGCCGCTGGTCGCGGTGAGGTTCATCATCGCGCGCAACTGCGCGGACGTACTGCTGGGCAGGCCCTTCGCCGTCGCCAGTTCCCGGTCGTCGAGCTTGGGCGAGACGATGACCGGCTGCCGGAAGGTGCCCGTCATCGCCGTCGCCGTGACCGACGCCATGTTCAGCGGGCTCATCTGGACCTGGCCCTGGCCGATCGCGTTCGCCGCGCGGTCCGGGCCGCCGGAGGCGGGGACGCTGCCGTCGAAGGAGGGTATGCCGGTCTTCCAGTTGTTCCGGCCGAGGCCGAAGCGCGTCTGTGCCTCGGTCGTCAGGGACTCGTCCGTGAGCGGCTTCTCGTCGATCAGTTTCACGAAGGCCGTGTTGCAGGACCGCATGAAGCTGTTGGCGAGGCTCGCCTTCTCGTTCGGCGCGAGGTTGGTGAGGTTGTGGAAGGTCTGGCTCTGCCAGGTCGCGGTCTCCGGGCAGGGCGCCGGGCCGTTCATGGTGGTCACGCCGTTGTCGATGAGCATCGCCGCGGTGATGATCTTCATCGTGGAGCCGGGGGCCAGGGTGCCCTGGAAGGCCGCGTTGAAGCCGTCCGCACGGTGGTTGGCGACCGCCAGCACCTCACCGCTGCTCGGCTGCACGGCCACCACGGACGACTCGGCGTACCGGGCGACCGCCTTCTCCGCCGCGGCCTGCGCGCTCGCGCTGAGGGTGGTGCGCAGCCTGCCGGCCTTGCCCTTGGCGAGGGTCACCAGGGCGGTGTCCCCCGCGCCCTCGGTCGCGTGATGGATCGCCAGCTCGACCCCGGCCGTACCGCCCGCCGTGTCGCCGTACTTCTCGCGCAGCGCGTCCAGGATCGGCCCCAGCGAGGGGTACTTCTCCTTCGTCAGGACAACGTTGTTCCGGTCCACGGCCTCGATGGGCGGGCTCGCCGACTCGCCCGTGACCAGCGTGTCGCCCTCCTGCAGCTCGGGATGCACGACGGACGGCTTCCAGTCGACCAGCGCCTTCCCGGTGGTCTCGCCGCGCACGACGGTCAGCCGGGAGTCGTACGCGAAGGGCTTGGACTTCCCCTCGAACGAGACCGTCGCCTTGACGGAGAACGGAACGGTGGCCCCCGCCGCCGCTCCCCGGGTGATCTTCACACCGGTGAGGTGCGCGTCGTCGCGGTAACCAGCCAGCAACTCCTGCGCCTTCTGGGCGAAGTTGGTGTAGGCGGCGGCCTCGGCGGCGTCACCCTGCTCCCAGGCGGCGAAGAACTTCGTCGAGGTCTCCTTGACCTCCGCGCTGCTCGGCGGCCCCGTCTTCACGGCCGCGGGTCCGCCGCTCCCCGAGCCCCCGCCCTCGCTCCCGTTGAGCGCCGACATCACATTGAAGGCGCCGTATCCGGCACCCCCCACCATCACGGCGAACACACTGCCGATGACGGCCGCCTTTGCCCCCTTGCGCATCGCGCGAAACCCTCCCCGTGGACCCCTCCCCGAACTTCTGAACGCGTTCAGAAAAGTCGGTCTGCAGGGCACTGTATGCGGGAGGAGTGACACGTGGGGCGGAGATTCTCCGAATCGTTAGACACGACAACGATGGCGCGGCAGTCACCTGCCGCGCCATCGTCGTGCACCCGCCCAGCTAGACCCAGGTGTCCAGCCACATCCGGGAGCGCCACTGGTCTATGGGGATCGCCGTGCCCGTGTACAGGGGCCAGAAATAGATGAAGTTCCAGGCGATCAGGAGGACCAGGACGCCCGCGCTCGCCGCGCCGATGACGCGGCGGCGTTCCGTGGAGCCGGGTGGGCCGAGGATCGCGCCGATCATCATGGCGACCGCCAGGCACAGGAACGGGACGAAGATGATGGCGTAGAAGAAGAAGATCGTGCGCTCCTGGTACATGAACCAGGGGAGGTAGCCGGCCGCGATGCCGCAGGCGATCGCGCCCGCCCGCCAGTCACGTCGGAACGCCCAGCGCCACAGGACGTAGACGATCGCGAAGCAGGCGGCCCACCACAGGAGGGGCGTGCCCAGGGCCAGGACCTCGCGGGCGCACTTGCCGCCCGCGTCCGCCGGGCAGCCGTCCTTGCCGGGCAGCGGGGACTCGTAGAAGTACGAGACCGGGCGGCCCAGGACGATCCAGCTCCACGGGTTCGACTGGTAGGTGTGCGGGGACGAGAGGCCGACGTGGAACTCGTACACCTCGTGCTCGTAGTGCCACAGGCTGCGCAGCCAGTCGGGCAGGAAGGTCCAGCTGCCGCCCTTGCCGTCGGTCGCGGCCCAGTTGCGGAAGTAGCCGCCCTTGCCGTTGGTGGGGGAGAGGATCCAGCCGGTCCAGGAGATGAAGTACGTGACGATCGCCACCGGGACCGTCGCGAGGAACGTGATGCCCGTGTCGTGCTTGAGGGCCGCCAGGTACGGGTGACGGGCGCCCGCCACCCGGCGCGCGCCGACGTCCCACAGGACCGCCATCAGGCAGAACGCGAAGAGGACGTACAGGCCGCTCCACTTGGTGCCGAGTGCCAGGCCCAGCATCAGACCGGCCGTCCAGCGCCAGGGGCGCCAGCCGAGGCGGGTGGTCTCGGCGATGTGCGCGTCGGGGCGTACGAGACCGTCCGCGTCCGGGGGCAGGGCTGCCGCCAGTCGGGCGCGTGACCGGTCGCGGTCCACGACCAGACAGCCGAAGGCCGCCAGCACGAAGAACATCAGCACACCGTCGAGCAGCGAGGTGCGGCTCATCACGAAGTGCAGCCCGTCCACCGCCATCAGCGTGCCCGCCAGACAGCCCAGGAACGTCGAGCGGAACATCCGGCGCCCGATCCGGCACAGCAGCAGCACCGACAGCGTGCCGAGCAGCGCCGTCATGAAACGCCAGCCGAACGGATTGAAGCCGAACATCCATTCGCCGAGCCCGATGACGTACTTGCCGACCGGGGGGTGCACCACATAGGCGGCGTCGGAGGGGATGCCGACGTGTCCGTTGTTCTGCAGGATCAGGTCATTGGCGTTCTTGTCCCAGTTGACCTCGTACCCGCGGTGGATCAGCGCCCAGGCGTCCTTGGCGTAGTACGTCTCGTCGAATATCACCGCCTTCGGGCTGCCCAGGTTCCAGAACCGCATCAGCCCCGCCATCAGGGTCACGAGCAGCGGGCCGCCCCAGCCCGACCAGCGCGTGATGCGTTCCGCGACCTCGTGGCGCAGCCCGAACGCAGCCCAGATCCGGGGACTGGGCTCGGCGTACGGCGGCACGAGTCGATCACGCACATCGCTTCTGGGCGGCGCGGTATATCCGAAGCGGCGCAGCCGCTGCTGCCACGACGGCCGCCGCTCTTCGGCTGCCTGGCCCTGCCGGGTGTCCGTGGAGGACGCGGTACTGGTCACCGCGCCATCGTAGGGAACAGGTCTGTGGGAGTCCCGTGCACGGGCCTAATGGGTGGATGCGGCTGCCGCCGAATGCCCCTGCGAGGATGGAACTGTGACAGGAACCCTTGTTTTGGCCGGCACCCCCATCGGCGACGTGGCCGACGCCCCGCCCCGGCTCGCCCAGGAGCTGGCGGGCGCGGACGTCGTCGCAGCCGAGGACACCCGCAGGCTGCGGCGGCTGACCCAGGCGCTGGGCGTGCAGCCCACCGGGCGCGTGGTGTCGTACTTCGAGGGGAACGAGGCCGCCCGTACGCCCGAACTCGTCGAGGCGCTGGCCGGCGGGGCGCGCGTGCTGCTGGTGACCGACGCCGGGATGCCGTCCGTCTCCGACCCCGGGTACCGGCTGGTCGCCGCGGCCGTCGAGAAGGACATCAAGGTCACCGCCGTACCCGGCCCGTCCGCCGTGCTCACCGCGCTCGCGCTGTCCGGGCTGCCCGTCGACCGGTTCTGTTTCGAGGGGTTCCTGCCGAGGAAGGCGGGCGAGCGGCTGTCCCGGCTGCGGGAGGTCGAGGGCGAGCGCCGCACGATGGTCTACTTCGAGGCCCCGCACCGCCTCGACGACACCCTCGCCGCGATGGCCGAGGTCTTCGGGGACGGGCGGCGGGCCGCCGTCTGCCGCGAGCTGACCAAGACGTACGAGGAGATCAAGCGCGGGCCGCTGGGCGAGCTGGCGGCCTGGGCCGCCGAGGGCGTACGCGGGGAGATCACGGTGGTGGTCGAGGGCGCGCCGGAGAAGGGCGCCGAGGAACTGGACGCGGCCGAACTGGTGCGCAGGGTGCGGGTGCGGGAAGAGGCGGGAGAGCGCCGCAAGGAGGCCATCGCGGCGGTCGCGGCCGAGGCCGGAATTCCCAAGCGCGACGTCTTCGATGCGGTGGTCGCGGCAAAGAACGCGGCGCACAGCGCCCCATAGAAGAGCAAAGGGCCGGCACGGAAAGCAAAGCTCAGGCCGTGTCTCCGAGGCATTCCGACAAGGAAAGGCCAAAACGACTCCAATAGTCGACAGGCCTGATGCGTTCCCGCCCGGAGAAGCGTCCACTGGTTGAAGGGACGTACCCGTCCCTCGCCCCCGCCGACCGGGGGCGCTTGTCCAGCGGAACAGCAGGAGCTGGCATGAGTGAGATCGCAGGGCAGACCGGCAACCGCAGCGCGGCGACCGCCGTCGTCAACGAGTCGTATTCCTTCGCATGCATGCGCTGCGGGCACGGCTGGGAGCAGTCGTTCGAGATAGAGCACCACCGCGACGCCGAGGGCGGCGAGTTCGTGATGTACGTGGCGGACGGCCATGTCGTGCCGTCCCCGCTGAGCCGGCCCTCCTGCCAGAACTGCGACGGACACGTGGTGCGCATCATGCGCGCCGGACAGGTGTCCTCCGTCCAGAACTCCATGCACCAGCACACGCACCGTCCGGTGTCGGCCCGCCCCGGGCAGGCCCACGAAGAGCAGGCCCACGACGAGGCCCTCGACCAGCCGGCCGTGCCCAAGGAACCCCACCACTGGCACCTCTCCGACCTGCTGCACCCCTTCCACCACCGCAAGGCGGGCTGATCGCGGGAGCGCGGTGACCTCGCCCGGGTGAGGTCCGGCCCGCACCCTTCGCGGGATCGGGGGCATGCTCTCCTTTCGTAGGATCGAGGCATGCCCTCCGACAAGACCGAAGCGCCACCGCTCCCCGAGCCGCTGCGCGTCCCCGTCGCCGACTCGCACACCCACCTCGACATGCAGTCCGGCACCGTCGACGAAGGACTCGCCAAGGCCGCCGCGGTCGGCGTGACCACGGTCGTCCAGGTCGGCTGCGACCTGAAGGGCTCCCGCTGGGCGGCCGAGACCGCCGCCGCGTACGAGGCCGTCCACGCCACCGTTGCCCTGCACCCCAACGAGGCACCCCGTATCGTGCACGGCGACCCCGACGGCTGGTCCCGCCAGGGCGCACGGGTGCCCGGCGGCGACGGCGCTCTGGACGAGGCCCTCGCCGAGATCGACCGCCTCGCCGCCCTTCCCCAGGTCAAGGGCGTCGGCGAGACCGGGCTCGACTACTTCCGTACGGGCCCCGAAGGCAAGGCCGCCCAGGAGCGCTCCTTCCGCGCCCACATAGAGATCGCCAAGCGGCACGGAAAAGCCCTGGTCATCCACGACCGCGACGCGCACGCCGACGTGCTGCGCGTCCTGAAGGAGGAGGGCGCGCCCGAGCGGACCGTCTTCCACTGCTACTCCGGCGACGCGGCGATGGCCGAGATCTGCGCCCAGGCCGGGTACTACATGTCCTTCGCCGGAAACATGACCTTCAAGAACGCCCAGCCGCTGCGCGACGCGCTGGCCGTGGCCCCCCTGGAGCTCGTCCTGGTCGAGACCGACGCGCCCTTCCTGACCCCCGCCCCGTACCGCGGACGGCCTAACGCGCCTTATCTCATTCCGGTCACGGTGCGCGCCATGGCGGCCGTGCGGAGCATCGACGAGGACACGCTGGCGACGGCGCTCTCTGCGAACACGGCGCGGGCCTTCGGTTACTGAGGGATGACGCTTCCGACCATTTTTCTGGGTCACACCTCAGGGCAGTGTCGCGACACAGCGTAGCCGCGTTGCTTGGGAGAGTGACGACCGCTCCGCTAGGTTCTGGTCGCCCGATCCGGATCTCCTGGAGCGTGTCGTCGTGAGCAACTCGCCCAAGTCGCAGTACGAGACTTATGGCCTGACTGGAACGTCGTTCGAGGACCGAGAGAGTGGTGGACAGTCGCCGTACGGTGCCGGAAGCCCGGACCGCGGCGGCTACGTGGACACCTACCGGCCCGCGTACGAGGCACTGGCGGCGTCCCAGGCGCCGACCGAGCCGATACTGCCCTGGCAGACGCAGACGCCGACGTTGGTGCAGACGCAGGCGTTCGGGGATCCGGCGCAGGAGTCGGAGGGGGAGCCCCGGCCCGGCGGGCGGGCCGCTGCCCGGCGCGCCGCCCGGCGCCGGCGCACCGCCGAGCGTCCCGACCCGCTGCGGCGGCTGCTGCCCCAGGCGCTGGTCGTCGCCTTCCTCGCCGGCGGCGCCTCCGCCTTCGTCGCCAACGACAAGGCCATCGAGCTCAGCGTCGACGGGAAGGCGCGCACGCTGCACACCTTCGCCGACGACGTGACCGGACTCCTCGCCGAGGAGGGCGTGCGCGTCGGCGAGCACGACGTCGTCGCGCCCGCCCCCGGCACCGAGCTGACCAGCGGCGACGAGATCGCGGTCCACTACGGGCGGCCCGTGCGGCTCACCCTCGACGGACAGCCGCACGAGGTGTGGACGACGGCGCACACGGTGGACGGGGCGCTCCAGCAGCTCGGGGTGCGCGCCGAGGGGGCGTACCTGTCGACCTCGCGCTCCCGGCGCATCGGCCGAGAGGGCCTCGCGCTCGACGTCCGCACCGAGCGCACGGTGACGATCATGGCGGACGGGCGGGCGCGGACGATCCGGACGAACGCGGCGACCGTCGGCGAGGCCGTCGAGGAGGCCGGGATCACCCTCCACGGTGAGGACACGACATCCGTCCAGCCGGGGAGCTTCCCCCGGGACGGGCAGACGGTCAGCGTCATGCGGATCACCGGCACCCAGGAGGTCCGCGAGGAGGCGATCCCCTTCCGGACGACACGGACGAACGACCCCTCGCTGTTCCGTGGCACCGAGGTCGTCGACCGGGCCGGGGAACCCGGGACCCGGCGGGTCACCTACCTGCTGCGGACCGTCAACGGGGTCATGCAGAAGCCGCGGAGGGTCGGGGACGAGGTGGTGCGGGAGCCGCGGGGGCAGGTGGTGCGGGTCGGTACGAAGCCGCGGCCCGTTTCCGCGCAGACTGCGGACCGTCTGAACTGGTCCGGGCTCGCGGCGTGCGAGTCCGGCGGTCGCCCCGGCGCCGTGGACCCCTCCGGCACCTACGGCGGCCTGTACCAGTTCGACACCCACACCTGGCACACGCTCGGGGGGTCCGGGCTGCCCCAGGACGCGCCGGCCGAGGAGCAGACCCGCAGGGCGAAGAAGCTGTACGTCCGCCGGGGCGCGAGCCCGTGGCCCCACTGCGGAGCCCATCTGCACGACTGACGGGTTCTCCGGCTGCGGGCCCGGTGGGGGTTGCTCGCGCCCACGCGGCGGAGCCGCATGTCCAGCAACGCCCCGCGCCCCTGCGGGGCGCGGCCCGCACCCCCGTAGTCTTGGGGCGTGAACAGCCCCACCCCCGACGCCCTCCTGGGCCCCGCCGACGTCCGCGAGCTCGCGGGTGCCCTCGGTGTGCGGCCCACCAAGCAGCGCGGCCAGAACTTCGTGATCGACGCCAACACCGTGCGCCGCATCGTGCGCACCGCCGGCGTACGGGCCGACGACGTGGTCGTCGAGGTCGGCCCCGGCCTCGGCTCGCTGACCCTCGCGCTGCTGGAGGCGGCCGACCGGGTCGTCGCCGTGGAGATCGACGACGTACTCGCGGGCGCGCTCCCGGCGACCATCGCCGCCCGTATGCCGACCCGCGCCGACCGCTTCGCACTCGTGCACTCCGACGCCATGCACGTGAACGAGCTCCCCGGCCCCGCCCCCACCGCCCTCGTCGCGAACCTCCCGTACAACGTCGCCGTACCCGTGCTGCTGCACATGCTCGGCACCTTCCCGACCATCGAGCGCACGCTGGTGATGGTGCAGGCCGAGGTCGCCGACCGGCTCGCCGCCGACCCCGGCTCGAAGGTGTACGGCGTGCCGAGCGTCAAGGCCAACTGGTATGCCGACGTGAAGCGCGCCGGCTCCATCGGACGGAACGTCTTCTGGCCCGCGCCGAACGTCGACAGCGGCCTCGTGTCGCTCGTCAGGCGCGCGGAGCCCATCAGGACCACGGCCTCCAAGCGCGAGGTCTTCGCGGTCGTCGACGCCGCCTTCGCCCAGCGGCGCAAGACGCTGCGCGCCGCCCTCGCCGGGTGGGCCGGTTCCGCGGCCGCCGCCGAGGCCGCGCTCGTCGCCGCCGGGGTCTCACCGCAGGCCCGCGGGGAGTCGCTGACGGTGGAGGAGTTCGCCCGTATCGCCGAGAACAAGGCAGAGAACGCGGAGAACAAGGCAGAGAACGCCGAGAACAAGGCAGAGAACAAGGAGAGCGCTCAGCCGTGACGGAGTCGAAGACCGAGCCCAGGACGGGCACGGACGTCGTGACCGTTCGAGTCCCCGCCAAGGTCAACGTCCAGCTCGCCGTCGGCGCCGCCCGCCCCGACGGCTTCCACGACCTGGCCAACGTCTTCCTCGCCGTAGGGCTGTACGACGAGGTCACGGTGGTGCCGGCGGACGAGCTGCGGATCACCTGCGAGGGCCCGGACGCCGACCAGGTCCCCCTCGACGCCACGAACCTGGCGGCCCGCGCGGCCCTCGAACTCGCCCGCCGGTACGGCATCGAACCGGCCGTCCACCTCCACATCGCCAAGGACATCCCCGTCGCGGGCGGCATGGCGGGCGGCAGCGCCGACGGCGCCGGCGCGCTGCTCGCCTGCGACGCCCTGTGGGGGACGAACGCCTCCCGCGAGGAACTCCTCGACATCTGCGCCGAGTTGGGCAGTGACGTGCCGTTCAGCCTGGTGGGCGGGGCTGCGCTGGGCGTCGGACGGGGTGAGCAGCTGCGGACGCTCGAGGTCGGCGGGACCTTCCACTGGGTCTTCGCGATCGCCGAGCGCGGGCTGTCGACCCCGGCGGTCTTCCGGGAGTTCGACCGGATGAACGAGGGAATGCGGATTCCGGAGCCGGTCGCCTCGCAGGAGCTGCTCGACGCGCTGGCCGTGGGGGACGCCGGGGCCCTCGCCCGCGCCGTCTCCAACGACCTCCAGCCCGCCGCCCTCTCCCTCTTCCCGGCCCTCGCCGACACGCTCGCCGCGGGGCGGAACGCCGGTGCGCTCGCGGCCCTGGTCTCCGGCTCGGGGCCGACCACGGCCTTCCTCGCGGCGGACGCCGAGGCCGCGCGCGCGGTCGCCGACGCCTTGCGCGCCTCCGGCACCTGCCGGACGGTACGGGTCACCGACGGCCCCGCCCCCGGCGCGACGGTCGTGCCAGTGGCTGAAGCTCATACGAACGCCTGAAGGAGGAGTGCTCCGGGCCGCAATCCGCATGTGATCTCCTCAACGCTGATGCTCATGTTGGACCAGGAGACGATTCTTCGTAGCAGTGGTGTGCACATGTGATGAATCGGGTTCAAGTCACCTGAAAGGGCGGCTGCTGGCGGGGTGTGGTCGGTCCGACATCGCATAAATGCCGCCGTCGCCGCATGGGGGCGCGACCGCGGCCACGGCCAGGGACGCGGGAGTGGGTCACTGGCGGTGGCGTCGGCCCTGATCCCACGCAGGGGTCGGCGGCGGCGCCTGAACATCCGGACCTTGCCAGGGGATCGTTCGGCCTTGGGTGGGCGGGTGGGGTGGGGGCGGGAAGGGTGTGGCTTGGGCGGCGAGGGAGCCGGACTACCCTTGAGGGTCGATCGTCCCCCTTGTTCAGGAGAGAAATGGCCGTCAACCTGGTCAATGTCGAGTCCGTCAGCAAGGTGTACGGCACCCGTGCCCTGCTCGACGGAGTCTCCCTCGGCGTCAGCGAGGGCGACCGGATCGGTGTGGTCGGGCGGAACGGCGACGGCAAGACCACCCTCATCCGCATGCTCGCCAAGCTGGAGGAGGCCGACACCGGCCGCGTCACGCACTCCGGCGGGCTGCATCTGGGGGTGCTGACCCAGCACGATTCCCTCGACCCCACCGCCACCGTCCGGCACGAGGTCATCCGCGACCTCGCCGACCACGAGTGGGCGGGCAACGCCAAGATCAGGGACGTCCTGACGGGGCTGTTCGGCGGGCTGGACCTGCCGGGGTTCCCGCAGGGGCTCGACACGGTCATCGCCCCGCTCTCCGGCGGTGAGCGCCGCCGTATCGCGCTCGCCAAGCTGCTCATCGAGGAGCAGGACCTCATCATCCTCGACGAGCCCACCAACCATCTGGACGTGGAGGGCATCGCCTGGCTCGCCCAGCACCTGCGGGAGCGGCGGTCGGCGCTGGTGTGCGTGACCCACGACCGGTGGTTCCTCGACCAGGTCTGCACCCGCATGTGGGACGTGCAGAAGGGCGCGGTGTACGAGTACGAGGGCGGGTACTCCGACTACGTCTTCGCGCGCGCGGAGCGTGAGCGCATCGCCGCCACCGAGGAGGTCAAGCGGCAGAACCTGGTGCGCAAGGAGCTGGCCTGGCTGCGGCGCGGCGCCCCCGCCCGTACCTCCAAGCCGCGCTTCCGTGTCGAGGCCGCCAACGAGCTGATCGCGGACGTGCCGCCGCCCCGCGACAAGAGCGAGCTGATGAAGTTCGCCAGCTCGCGGCTCGGCAAGACGGTCTTCGACCTTGAGGATGTGACGGTGCAGGCGGGCCCGAAGGTCCTGCTCGAGCACCTCACCTGGCAGCTCGGGCCCGGCGACCGGGTCGGGCTCGTGGGTGTGAACGGAGCCGGCAAGACCTCTCTTCTGCGAGCCATGGCCGAGGCCGCCCGCAGCGAGGGGGAGACACAGCCCGTCGCCGGGCGGATCAGCACCGGCAAGACCGTCAAGCTCGCCTATCTGTCGCAGGAGGTCGCCGAGCTCGACCCGACCTGGCGGGTGCTGCAGGCCGTGCAGGCCGTCCGTGACCGGGTCGACCTGGGCAAGGGGCGCGAGCTGACCGCGGGGCAGCTCTGCGAGACGTTCGGCTTCAACAAGGAGAAGCAGTGGACGCCCGTCGGAGACCTCAGCGGTGGTGAGCGGCGGCGGCTTCAGCTGCTGCGGCTGCTCATGGACGAGCCCAACGTCCTCTTCCTCGACGAGCCCACCAACGACCTCGACATCGAGACGCTGACCCAGCTGGAGGACCTGCTCGACGGCTGGCCCGGCTCGATGGTCGTGATCTCCCACGACCGGTTCTTCATCGAGCGCACCACGGACAACGTGTTCGCGCTTCTCGGCGACCGCACCCTGCGGATGCTGCCGCGCGGGATCGACGAGTACCTGGAGCGGCGCAAGCGCATGGAGGAGGTCGCCGCGGCCGCCGTACTCGCCGCCGCGCCCGCGCCGTCCGCCAGGGCCGCCTCCGCCGCCGACGCCCGCGCCGCGAAGAAGGAGCTGCAGAAGATCGAGCGTCAGCTCGACAAGATCTCCGAGAAGGAGAGCAAGCTCCACACCCAAATCGCCGACAACGCGACGGACTTCGAGAAGGTCGCCGAACTCGACGCCGAACTGCGTCAGTTGACCGGTGAGCGCGAGGAACTGGAGCTGCGCTGGCTGGAGCTCGCGGAAGACGCGTAAGCCTCCGGCAGGCGGCGCGCGCGTCCCGTGAAGGGGGCGTGAAGGCGCGTAACGAGGGCATCACGGGCCGGTCCTCCCTTGGGAACAGGGGGAGTACCGGCCCCTTGTTCGAGGTCTCCAGAGTGATAGAAAGGTCCGTCTGAGAACAGTCTGAGAACCACCGGTGTGGCGCGAAATCGGCGCCGCCGACCGCACCGCCGGTGGGGCGCCACATCAGTGAACGAGGGGGAACACGCTGATGAGTCAGCCGCCGAGTGAGCCGCCGCAGGGTGGCTTCGGAGCACCGCAGGACCAGCCACCGACGCCGTCGACGCCACCGGTTCCACCGGCGGCACCGGCGCAGGGCGGGTTCGGCGCAGCCCCCAACGCGCCCCAGGGCACGCCCCCTCCGCCTGCCGGTCCGCCGGCGCCCGGTTACGGATATCCGCAGCAGCCCGGGCCCTACGTCCAGCCCGGCCCGTACGCACAGCCGCCGCAGCAGCCCGGGCCCTACGTCCAGCCCGGCCCGTACGCACAGCCGCCGCAGCAGCCGGGGCCGTACGCCCAGCCCGGCCCGTACGGACAGCAGCCCGCATACGGTCAGCAGCCCGCATATGGTCAGCAGCCCGGATACGGGTCCGGATACGGCTATCCGGGCCAGGCGCAGTACCCGGGCGGCCCCGGCACCCCTCCGCCTCCTCCCGGTGGTTCCAAGAACCCCTTCAAGGGCCGCCCGGCCGTGGTCATCGGCGCCGCCGTGGCCGCGCTGCTCGTCGTCGGCGGGACCGTCTGGGCCGTCAGCGGCGGGGGCGGCGACGACGGCAAGAAGCCGGTCGCCCAGGACAGCGAGGGCGGGAAGGCCTCCTCCTCCGCCGATCCGGTCAACCCCGGTGACGGCGGCGGCAACGGCGGCGGGGACCCCGAGAACCTCAACGCGGGCCGCCAGGCCGGTGAGGCGAAGGTGCTCTGGTACAAGCAGGCGCCCGACGCGCCCGGTTCCGGCGCCGACGCCCCCGGCCTGTGGATCACCGACAAGTCGGCGGTGAAGGCCGCGTACAAGCAGGTGTTCGCGTACAACGTCGGGGACGGCAAGCCCACTTGGGACCCGATCACGTTCCCGCAGCCGATCTGCGCGGTCAGTCCGCAGAAGACGTCCGACGACAAGGTCGTCGTGGCGTACAAGAGCGGTGCCGGCGACAACGCCAAGTGCAACCAGCTCCAGCAGATAGACCTGGAGACCGGTGCCAAGGGCTGGAGCGGCAAGGTCGCCGACGGAGCGCTCTTCGACAGCACGCTCACCATCGAACTGTCGGTCACCGGCAAGACGCTGATGGTCGGCCGCTCACAGTCCGGTACGGCGTACGACATCACCAGCGGCAAGAAGCTCTGGGACAAGACGAACTACGGCCAGGCCTGCTACCCGGCCGCGTTCGCGGGCGGCGCCAAGCTGCTGTCCGTCGCCTCCTGCGGTGCCGCCACCGACACCGAGCACGACGAGGTGCAGGAGCTGGACCCGGCCACCGGCAAGGCCAAGTGGACCACGAAGATCCCCAAGGGCTGGACGGTCGAGCGCACCTACTCCGTCGATCCCGTCGTCATCTACATGACCAACAAGGATCAGAAGAAGGTCAACGTCACCACGTTCAAGGACAACGGCGCCGTCCGCTCACAGCTCAAGAGCAGCGATACCTTCAGGCCCGAGTGCGGTTTCGCCATCCTCGACCGCGATCTGACGGGCTGCTTCGGCACCGCCGCCGACGCGAACACGCTCTATCTGCCGACCGAGGCGAAGAGCGGCGCCAACGAGATCGTCGCCTTCGACCTGTCGACCGGCAAGGAGAAGTGGCGCGTCAAGTCCCCGGCCGCCGAGTCGATGCTGCCGCTGAAGATGGACGGGACGCAGCTGATCGCGTACGTCGAGCCGTCGTACGACGCCGGTGGGCAGATCGTGTCGATCCCCACGACCGGAAGCAGCCACAAGCCCACCAAGCTGCTGCAGAACCCGCAGGGCACGGCGTCGGTCGAGAACGGCTTCTTCTCGAAGGCGGTCGACTATGTGGACGGGCGCTTCTACATCTCCACCACCCGGCTGACGGGCAACGACAAGTCGAAGGAGAAGTTGATGCTGGCCTACGGCAAGTGACGCACGCTCACGCCACCTGCGCCCCGTTCGCCGCCTTCTTCGTCTCCGGCATCTCCGTCCCCAACGCATCCGCATCCGAGGTAGACACGTCATGAGCCAGCCGCCGCCCCCACCACCGCCGAACCAGCCCCCGCAGGGCGGCTTCGGCGCGCCGCAGGACCCTCCGCCGGGTGGCTTCGGTGCGCCGCAGGACCCTCCGCCGGGTGGCTTCGGTGCGCCGCAGGACCCTCCGCCGGGTGGCTTCGGAGCCCCCCAGGACCTTCCGCCGGGTGGGTTCGGTGCGCCGCAGGCTCCGCCGCCCGGTGGGTTCGGCGCCCCGCAGCCTCCGCAGGGTCCCGGCTACGGCTACCCGCAGGCGCCTCCGCAGGGCCCCCCGGCCCAGCCTGGCTACGGCTACCCCGGCCAGCAGCCCGCCCAGCCCCCAGGACCCCCGTACGGCTACGGCTATCCGCAGCAGCCGCCGACCTACCCGATGCAGCCCCAGGTTCCCCAGGGCGGGGGCGGCGGGCGGAAGCCGAACAGCCAGGTGGTCATCATCGTGGCGGCCGTCGCGGCCGTCGCGCTGATCATCGGCGGCGGGGTCTGGTACGCGAGCTCCGGCAAGGACGACAGCAAGAACAACTCCTCCGGTACGAGCGGAGGCACCGGGGGCAAGGGCGGCTCGGGCGGCGACAAGACCACCGGTTCCACCGGCAAGGAGAAGGTCCCCGCCAACACCAGTTCCAAGGTCCTCTTCCAGGTCCCCGCGCCCGCCGTGCCCGCCGAGAGCAGCGTGTCCACCGTCGGCTCCTGGCTCACCGACAAGGTGTACGCCAAGAGCGGCAACGCCGAGATCAACGGCTACGACCCCGACTCGGGCGCCAAGGTCTGGACGATCAAGCTCCCCGGCCCGGTGTGCACGGCCAGCCGCCACACCACCGACTCCGGCCGGACCGCGATCGTCTACGAGCCCGCCATGCCGACCAAGGCGAAGCCTTCGCACGGCTGCAGCGAGGTCTCCGCCCTCGACCTCGCCGCCGGCAAGCTGCTCTGGACGAAGTCGGTCAAGTCCGGTGACCAGAAGATCAGCCTCGACAACGTCACCACCAGCGCGAACACCGTCGCCGTGGGCAGCACCAACGGTGGCGCCGCGTTCGACATCTCCACCGGCAAGGCGCTGTGGGTCCCGAAGCCCACGGACAGCTGTTACGACGCCGGGTACGGCGGCGGCGACAAGCTGGTCGCGGTCCGCAAGTGCGGCGAGTACGGCAGTACGCGGCAGTTGCACATCCAGACCATCGACCCGACGTCCGGGAAGGTGATCTCGGAGTACAAGATGTCGCCCGGCATCGAGTACGCGAGCGTCGTGTCGACGAACCCGCTGGTGGTGGCCGCCGACGTGGGCGACTCCGCCGGTGACGGCAGCGGCATCTCGGACTTCTTCTCCATCGACAACAAGACCGGCCGGCTGCGCACCAGGATCTCCGCGCCGGGCAAGACGTACGCGGCCAAGTGCGACGGCATCACCAGGATCGAGAGCTGCGCGAGGCTGGTGGTCGGAAACGACAAGCTCTACATCCCGACCGAGCAGCACGACGGCGGCCAGTCGGGCCAGATCAACGAGATCGTCGCCTTCGACCTGGGCACCGGCAAGCAGACCGGCCAGCGCGCGGACGCGGGCGACGGCTACGACATCTCCCCGCTGCGCATGGACGGCGGCAACCTCCTCGCGTACAAGCGGCCGCCCTACGACAAGGGCGGTCAGATCGTGAGCATCGACGGCACCTCCTTCAAGGAGACCAAGCTCCTCGAGAACCCGGCGACCGAGTCGGTCCACGACGCGGAGACGAGCATGCTCCCGGACTACGCCGAGATCCTTTACAGCAAGGGTCACCTGTACATGTCCGGGATCTACGCCCACAAGCCGTACAGCGGCTCCGAGAAGGAATACCTGGTGATCGCGTTCGGCCCGCAGTAGGTCAACTTCTTTTGACCATGGCCCCGTCCCAGCTCAGGGACGGGGCCGTTCGCTTACCCCTCATCACTCCCGAATGCGAGGAATTTCGATATTCCGGGGCACTTCTCACCAGTAGGGGAAGCGCAATGTCGAACAAGCGTGTAGCTTCCGGGGGATGGAGAGCCGGGGGGCTCCTAATCCACGGGGAACCAGTGGGGATGCTTGGGGGGACTGGGGGGTTGCTCGATGGGAGTGCGGCTCATGGTGGTCGACGACCACCGACTGCTCGCCGAGGCGTTGGCCTCGGCGTTGAAACTGCGGGGGCACCGGGTGCTCGCCGCGGCGGCGCCCGCCGCGGGAGCGGCTGAGCTGGTGATCACCAGGGCGCCGGAGGTGTGCCTGATCGGCACGGCGACACCCGCCGAGCCGGGAATCTTCGACCCGGTGATCAGGATCAAACGGGAGCGTCCGCAGGTGGCGGTCCTGGTCCTGGGCCCGGTCCCGAACCCGCGCGGCATCGCCGCCGCGTTCGCCGCGGGTGCGTCGGGCTACGTACGCCATGACGAGCGCATAGAGGGAGTCGAGCGCGCCATCATGAAGGCCAGGGCGGGCGAGGCGGCGGTCGCCCCCGCGCTGCTCCAGGGCGCCTTCAGCGAGCTGTTGAACCCCGCCGCCCAACCGGACGACGAGGGCCAGCGGCTTCTGCAGATGCTCACCCCACGCGAGGTGGAGGTCCTGGTGAGGGTCGCGGACGGGGAGGACACGAGGCTCATCGCGGCCGGTATGGGGATAGCTCCGTCGACTGCCCGGACCCATGTCCAGCGGGTGCTGATGAAGCTGGGGGTGGGGTCGCGGCTGGAGGCGGCCGCCCTGGCCGCGAGGACGGGGCTGCTGGACCGGGCGGGGCCGGTGCCCACGTCTCCCGGCGGCGCGGCGCAGGACGCCGGCTGAGACCGACGACGACGTCACGGGCGCCCATCGCGCTCGGGAGAACCCGGCATCACATGCGTATGTGGTGCTCGATGTCCTCTCTGAACTCGGTGAGCGCCTGTTCGGTGAGCGAGGGACGGGTGTCGGCGATGGCGGCGAGGTAGTCCTCGGTGTCGGCCGGGGTGCCCTGACGGTCGGTGATCTCGCGTTCGAAGGCGGCCTGGGCGCCCTTGCGGGCGGCGAACTCGATGTCGGCGGGGGTGAACATCTCGCTGGCCTCCACCAGCCGGTGCAGCCCGACCCCGTCGGCGGCCCGGCCCAGGTAGCGCCGCCAGATCGCTTCCCGGGCGGCCGCGTCGGGGGGACCGACCGGGATGACGTAGTCGAACCGGCCGGGGCGCAGGAACGCCGGATCGAGGGAGCGGACGGAGTTGGTGGCGCAGATCAGCAGCCGGTCGTCGTGGTCGCGGAAGCCGGGGATCAGCTTGAGCAGTTCGTTGGTGACGCCGTGGCCGGGGTCGACGGCCACACCGGAGCGGACGCCGGCGATCTCCTCGACCTCGTCGATGAACAGGAGCACCGTCTCCAGCCCCGCCAGCTCGTGGAACGTGTCCCGAAGCGAGGCGGCCAGGCCCCCGGCGGAGCCCGCGGCGAGCCGGGACGGGAAGAGCTCCACGAACGGCCACTCCAGCCGGGAGGCGACGGCTCTCGCGAAGCTGGTCTTGCCGGTGCCCGGCGGCCCGAAGAGGATGACCGCCTTCGGCGGCGCCACTCCGTACCGGTCGGCCAGTGCGGGTTCGGCCAGCGGCAGCACGATCCGCCGCTCGATGGTCTCCTTCTCCCGCTCCATCCCCGCGAGGGCGCCCCAGAGCCCGCCCGGCTGCACCCGCCCGCCCAGCTCCGCGAGCAGACCCGCGTCGCTCGCGCCGAGGTGCTCGACCTTCTCGTAGAAGACCAGTCCGTCCCGGGCCCGGTAGCCGGAGTTCTCCAGCGCCGCGGTTCCGGTGGCCCCGGGGGCGAGCAGCGCACCGATCCGACGGATCCCCTGCGTGCGAAGGCGCCGCTCCAGCTCGGAGATCAGGGCGCTGCCGATGCCCCGGCTGCGCCAGTTCCCAGCGAGCGCCACCAGCTTGATCCAGGCCCGCTCACCCTGGGCCTGCGCCACCGCCATGCCCACCAGGTCGTCGCCGACCACCGCGACCACCGCGGGGCCGCCGGCCCGGGCCACGGCCATGACCTCGGAGACGGGGAACACCGGAGGGGAGTCGTCCGTCTGCCGGTCCTGGTCCCAGATCTGGATGGCACGGTCCAGATCGTCGTCGCGGAAGTCCCGCAGTCGCCATGTCGGCATCATCGCCACCTCGCCGGCCCACGCTCCTGCCCCTCCTCATTCTCCGGGCAGACCACATACCGGGCGACTGGGCCGCCCGACGATCAAGCCAGGGGCGTGCCGAGCCTGCCGGTCTTTATGCGGTGGAGGTCGGAGCGGCTTCGGATCCTGCGCGATCGCGCCTTCGAAGTGACCGACCCTGCCGACCTCTTCATCCCCGAAGGGCCCGCGTGTTCGTACGGGGCCGGAGTCCCCCGGCACACTCCGGCCCTGCCCGACACCGGCTACTGCGACGGAGGCTCCTCCTCCGGCATCGGCACCGGCGGAGCCAGCGGGCGCAGCCACAGCCACAGCAGGAAGAAGACGCCCAGGGCGAGCATGCCGAGGCCGGTCCAGAGGTTGATGTTGACGCCTTGGGCCTTGGCGAGTTCGGCGTCGGAGGCGGTCAGGCCCGCCAGGGTGACGATGACGCCGTAGACGACGAACAGGCCGCCGATGATGGTGCGGATGTCGAAGAGGCGGGTCGCGGTCGCGGACTGATGCTCCAGCTCCGTGACCTCGCGCTGGACATCGCGGTCCGAATAGTGGTCGGACATGGTTGCTCAGGCCTCCTGCGTCAGAACGAGAACGGGATGTAACAGGCCGCCGCCAGGATCAGCGCGCCCCAGCCCAGCAGTGCCGGCCTGCGGTACCACGCGTCGTCGCCCACGGCCGGCGGCTCGGCCATGCCGGGGGAGACGGTGCCGTAGACCAGACCCTGGAGGTCCTCCGCCGGTTTGGGGGCAGTGAAGAGGGAGACCGCGACCATCACCACCGCGCCGGCCACGAAGCCCGCGATCGCCGAGACGAAGTTGGCTCCCTGGTCGGAGGGGATGGCGATGATCCCCTGCTTGTAGATGACGAAGTAGTTGACCATCGCCGCCGTCGTGCCTGCCAGCAGGCCCCAGAAACCCGACTTCGCCGACGCGCGCTTCCAGAACATGCCGACGATGAAGGCCACGAACATCGGCACGTTGAAGAAGGAGAAGAGGGTCTGCAGGTAGGCCATGATGTTGGAGAAGGACGACGCCAGGAACGCCGTGCCGAGCGACGCCAGGACGCCGATCACCGTGATCAGGCGGCCGAAGCGGACGTAGTAGGAGTCCTCCCGGTCGGTCACGACGTACCGCCGCCAGATGTCCGACGTGAACACCGTGTTGAACGACGAGACGTTGGCCGCCATGCCCGCCATGAAGGCCGCCAGGAGCCCCGTCACCGCGATGCCCAGCACGCCGTTCGGCAGCAGTTCCTGCATCAGGTACGGGACCGCGTCGTTGTACTGGAGGTTCGAGCCGCTCGTGCCGATCCTGGGGACCAGGACGGCCGCCACCAGGCCCGGGATCATCACCAGGAAGACGATGAAGATCTTGGGGAACGCCGCGATGAGCGGGGTGCGCTGGGCCGCCGACAGGTTCTTCGCCGAGAGCGCGCGCTGCACCTCCGCGAAGTTCGTCGTCCAGTAGCCGAAGGAGAGGACGAAGCCGAGGCCGAGGACGATGGTCAGCCAGTTCGCGCCCAGCGGATTCGCATGGCCGATGCCCGTACCGCCCCAGGCCGTGGTGAAGTCACTGCCGTGGGTCTTGTCGAGCGAGTGGGTCAGACCGTCCCAGCCGCCGACCCGCTTCAGGCCGAGCGCGGCGATCGGGATCAGGGCCGCGAGGATCACGAAGAACTGCAGCACCTCGTTGTAGATCGCCGAGGACAGGCCGCCGAGCGTGATGTACGCCAGTACGAAGAACCCCGCGATCACGATCGCCACCCACTGGGGCCAGCCGAGCAGCGCCTCGACCACGATCGCCAGTGAGTACAGGTTGACGCCCGCGATCAGGATCGCCGCGAAGGCGAACAGGATCGAACTCAGCAGGTGCGCCGCCTTGTCGAAGCGCAGGAGCAGGAACTCCGGGACGGAGCGGACCTTCGAGCCGTAGTAGAACGGCATCATCACCAGGCCCAGGAACACCATGGCGGGGATCGCGCCGATCCAGTACCAGTGCACGGTGTAGACGCCGTACTGCGCGCTGTTCGCGGCCATCCCCAGGATCTCGGTCGCGCCGAGGTTGGCGGAGATGAACGCGAGGCCGGTGATCCAGGCGGGCAGTGAACGGCCGGAGAGGAAGAAGTCGAGGCTGGTCTTGACCGAGGCCTTGGCGGCGAAACCGATGCCGAGCACGACGACGAAGTAGATGCCGAGGATCGTGTAGTCGAGCCCGTTCGTGGGGAGCCGGAGCCCTGCGGCGAGGTATGTGGGGGCATGCATGCCCGTATCCATGCCCCATGAGTCCCATGACGCTGCCCAAGCTTCACAGACACCCCCCAAACCCCCGAAGGCATTGACGTTCCTGTTGCTTTGTGGTTTGTTGTGTTCGGTTATGTTTGATGGTTGGGTGTGGTGTGGATGAGGAGTCCAGCGGTGAAGAAGACCTCGACCCGGCTTGCTGACGGTCGTGAGCTGATCTACTACGACTCGGGCGACGACACGGTGCGTGACGCGGTGGACCGCCGCCCGCTGGAGCCCACCGTCACCAGCTCCCAGGTGCGCCGCGACCCGCTGCTCGGCGACTCGGTCGCGATCGCCTCGCACCGCCAGGGACGCACCTATCACCCCCCGGCGAACGAGTGCCCCCTGTGCCCCTCGCAGGGCGACCGGCTGAGCGAGATCCCGGACTCCTCGTACGACGTCGTCGTCTTCGAGAATCGTTTCCCCTCGCTCGCCGGCGACTCCGGGCGCTGCGAGGTCGTCTGCTTCACCTCCGACCACGACTCGTCCTTCGCCGACCTCACCGAGGAGCAGGCGGGGCTCGTCCTGGAGGCGTGGACGGACCGCACGGCGGAGCTGTCCCACCTCCCCTCCGTCGAACAGGTCTTCTGTTTCGAGAACCGCGGCGAGGAGATCGGCGTCACCCTCGGCCACCCGCACGGGCAGATCTACGGCTACCCGTTCACCACCCCGCGCACGGCCCTGATGCTGCGTTCGCTGGCCGCGCACAAGGAGGCCACCGGCGGCGAGAACCTCTTCGACGACGTCGTGGCACGCGAGCTCGCCGAGGGCGACCGGATCGTCCTGGAGACCGAGCGGTGGGTCGCCTTCGTGCCGTACGCCGCGCACTGGCCCTACGAGGTCCACCTCTACCCCAAGCGGCGGGTGCCCGACCTGCTCGGGCTCGACGAGGAGACGCGCACAGAGTTCCCCCAGGTCTATCTGGAACTCTTGAGGCGCTTCGACCGGATCTTCGGTGAAGGGGAGCCTCCGACGCCGTACATCGCCGCCTGGCACCAGGCGCCTTTCGGCGCGCTGGAGGAGTTTGAAGGTGTGAGCAGGGACGACTTCGCGCTTCACCTCGAGCTTTTCACCATTCGCCGCACTTCCGGCAAGCTGAAGTTCCTCGCGGGTTCCGAGTCCGGCATGAGCGTGTTCATCAACGACGTGCCGCCGGAAGCCGCGGCCCAGCGACTGCGAGAGGTAGCGAGTTCATGAGTGGGAAGTACCTGGTCACGGGTGGCGCGGGCTATGTCGGCAGCGTGGTCGCGCAGCATCTGATCGAGGCCGGTCACGAGGTGACGGTCCTCGACAACCTGTCGACCGGCTTCCGTGAGGGTGTGCCCGCCGGGGCCGCCTTCATCGAGGGCGACATCCGCGACGCCGGTAAGTGGCTGGACTCCTCGTACGACGCCGTGCTGCACTTCGCCGCGTTCTCGCAGGTCGGCGAGTCCGTCGTGAAGCCCGAGAAGTACTGGGACAACAACGTCGGCGGCACCATGGCGCTGCTCGCCGCGATGCGCGAGGCGGGCGTGCGCAAGCTGGTCTTCTCCTCCACCGCCGCCACGTACGGCGAGCCGGAGCAGACCCCGATCGTCGAGTCCGCGCCGACGAAGCCCACCAACCCCTACGGCGCCTCCAAGCTCGCCGTCGACCACATGATCACCGGCGAGGCGGCGGCCCACGGACTGGGCGCGGTGTCGCTGCGCTACTTCAACGTGGCCGGCGCCTACGGGGCGCAGGGCGAGCGCCACGACCCCGAGTCGCACCTCATCCCGCTCGTCCTCCAGGTCGCGCAGGGGCGGCGGGAGGCGATCTCCGTCTTCGGCGACGACTACCCGACGCCGGACGGCACCTGCATCCGCGACTACATCCACGTGGCGGACCTGGCGGACGCCCACCTGCTGGCCGTCGAGGCGGCCACCGCCGGTGAGCACCTCATCTGCAATCTCGGCAACGGCAACGGCTTCTCCGTCCGCGAGGTCATCGAGACCGTCCGCCAGGTCACGGGGCACCCGATCCCCGAGGTGACGGCCCCGCGCCGGGCCGGGGACCCGGCCGTGCTCGTCGCCTCGGCGGCGACCGCGCGCGAGCGGCTCGGCTGGAACCCGTCCCGCGCGGATCTCGCGGGGATCGTCGCGGACGCGTGGGCGTTCGCTCAGAACAAGGAGCGGTAGGTAATTCGGTGGGCGTACGCGAGGGGTTCGAAGAGCTGTACGGGACCGCACCGGAAGGCGTCTGGGCGGCGCCCGGGCGGGTCAACCTGATCGGCGAGTACACGGACTTCAACGAGGGGTTCGTGATGCCGCTCGCCCTGCCGCACACGGCGGTGGCGGCGGTGTCGCGGCGCACGGACGGGGTGCTGCGGCTGCACTCCGCCGACATCGAGGGCCCGGTCGTCGAACTGCACGTCGACGAGCTGGCGCCGCTGACCAACACGAGCTGGGCCGCGTACCCGGCGGGCGTGGTGTGGGCGCTGCGCGAGGCGGGACACGCGGTGACGGGCGCGGACGTGCACCTCGCCTCGACCGTGCCGACGGGGGCGGGCCTGTCCTCCTCCGCGGCTCTGGAGGTCGTGACGGCGCTCGCTCTCAACGACCTGTACGAGCTCGGCCTCACCGGGCCCGAACTGGCCCGCCTCGCCCAGCGCGCCGAGAACGACTTCGTGGGCGTGCCCTGCGGGATCATGGACCAGACGGCGTCCGCGTGCTGCACCGAGGGGCACGCCCTGCACCTCGACTGCCGCGATCTGTCCATCCGGCAGGTCCCCTTCGATCTGGCCTCCCTGGGGCTGGAGTTGCTGGTCGTCGACACGCGGGTGAAGCACGCGCTGGGCGACGGGGCGTACGCCGAGCGGCGCGAGGGGTGTGAGGAGGGCGCGCGACAGCTCGGGGTGTCGCATCTGCGGGATGTCGCGTACGAGGAGCTCGACGCGGCGCTCGCGCGCCTCTCGGACGAGCGCGTACGCCGGTACGTCCGCCACGTCGTCTCGGACGACCACCGGGTGGAGCGGGTCATCGCGCTGCTGGACGCCGGGGACGTCCGGGCCATCGGGCCGGTCCTCACGGACGGGCACGCCTCGCTCCGGGACGACCTGCGGATCTCCTGCGAGGAGCTGGACCTCGTGGTCGCCACGGCCAACGCCGCGGGCGCGCTGGGTGCGCGGATGACGGGGGGCGGCTTCGGTGGCTCGGCGATCGTGCTGGTGGAGTCGGCGGACGTGGACACGGTGACGAAGGCGGTGACCGAGGCGTTCGGCTCCGCCGGTTATACGGCTCCTCGGGTCTTCCCGGCGGTGCCTTCGGCCGGCGCTCGCCGAGTGAGCTGACCACAGGGTGCGTTCTTCGTCCGCGGGTCGTGGGGGCTGGTCGCGCCCACGCGGCGGAGCCGCATGATGTGACAGCCCCGCGCCCCTGAAGGCCTCGGGTCGACCGGTGCTTGAAGGCGAGGGGGTTCTGGTCAGGGCAAGCGTTTGGTCAGGGTGTATTCCGTGACCCCCGGCGGATAGTCGGGGATCACGCACACCACCTCGTAGCCGTGTTTCTTGTAGAACTCGGGGGCCTGGAAGTCCCAGGTTTCCAGGCGGGAGTTGCGGCAGCCGCGTTCCTCGTGGGCGAGACGCTCGGCCTCGGCGAGGAGCCGGCCGCCGAGGCCCGCGCCGCGGTGGGGGGCGTCCACCCAGAGGTACGTCACGTGCAGCCACGTCGTCCAGGTGTGACCGACGAGCCCGCCCGCGAGCGCCCCGTCGGCGTCCAAGACCCAGACGTGGAGCGGAAGTTCCCGTTCGGCGGGGGTGCCGCGCAGCGCGCGGAGGATCGGGGACGCCGCTGTGTTCGTGTCGCGCAGTCGCCGGCGGAGCAGATCACGCCGGTCTTTGTCGTCTCCTGTCTCCATACGAAACATACGGCTCACCATAAACGCGCTGGCCAATCAGTTCTGCAAATTGCCTTCCGCTGCCCGCCCCCGGTCGTACCCTGTGAACAGCGCCGGTGGGGGCCGGTGCTGATCAGGGGGCGAGACAGTCGGGTACGACGCCCGAAGTGGGGGTAGCAGTTCCAGCACGGCGGCGGCCGTGCGGCTGCGGCACTCCGTTTTCCGAGTTCGAGCGGGCTCGGGATCACTTCGGGTGTCGTACCTGCGCCGGTCCGTCCCCCGACCAGTGGGGGTATCAGTGGTTCGCATCCGTGTCCTGGTCGTCGACGACCACCGCATCTTCGCCGAGTCGCTCGCCGCCGCCCTGGCCGCCGAGCCCGATGTCGACGTGTCCGCCGCCGGCAGCGGCCCGGCCGCGCTGCGCTGCCTGGAGCGGGCGTCCGCGGAGGGCCGCAGGTTCGACGTGCTGCTCGTCGACGCCGACCTGGGCGGCAATCTGCCCGGCGCCCGTCCTGCCGTACCGGTCCAGGAGGGCAACGAGGACGGGCTCGTCGACGGCATCTCGCTCGTCGCCGGCGTCCGTTCGGGACAGCCGAGCGTACGCATCGTCGTGCTCGCCGAGAAGGACGATCCGCGCCGCGCCGCCCTCGCACTGCAGGCCGGCGCCTCGGGGTGGGTCGCCAAGGACTGTTCCCTGTCGCGGCTCCTGACCGTCATACGGGGTGTGCTGCGCGACGAGACGCATCTTCCGCCCGCCCTGCTCACGGGCGTACTACGGGAGTTGACCGCCGCGCGCAAGCACCGCACCGAGAGCGAGCGGCTGGTCGAATCGCTCACGCCGCGGGAGCGGGAAGTGCTGCGGTGCATGGTCGCGGGGCTGGGGCGGAAGGCCGTCGCGGAGAGGCTGTTCCTCTCCCCGCACACCGTCCGTACCCATATGCAGAACGTGCTGGGGAAGTTGGGCGTCCACTCGACGCTCGCCGCGGTCGCCCTTGCCCGCCGGGCCGGGGTCGGGCCCGTCGACCTAGCCGGGGATGTTGTCGAACGGGGCGGTCAGCTGGCGTAGCAGGGACGCGAGTTCACCGCGCTGCGCCTTGCTGAGTTCGGCCAGGATCGCGCGCTCCTGGTCGAGGAGTCCGGCGAGCGCCTGGTCGGCGCGGTCCCGTCCCTCGTCCGTGAGGCGCACGAGTACGCCCCGGCGGTCGCTCGGGTCCGGGAGGCGCTCCACCAGGCCCTTCTTCGTCAGCCGGTCGATGCGGTTGGTCATCGTGCCGGAGGTGACGAGCGTCTGCGTGAGCAGCTGGCCGGGGGAGAGCTGGTACGGGGAGCCCGCGCGCCGCAGTGCGGTCAGCACGTCGAACTCCCAGGGCTCCAGGCTGTGCTCGGAGAACGCCAGCCGTCGGGCGCGGTCCAGGTGCCGGGCGAGCCTGCTCACCCGGCTGAGTACCTCGAGCGGTTCCACGTCGAGGTCAGGGCGCTCCCGGCGCCATGCTGCGACCAGCCGATCGACCTCGTCCTCCATGACGATCAGTGTAGTGGTTGTGTCGACATGAAGTCTCTTGATATCAAGTCTCTTGACGTCGAGATACATGTGAGGGGAAAGTAGCAGACATGACCACTCCCACCTGGGACCCCGCCCAGTACCTGCGCCACGCCGGCCACCGCGCCCGCCCGTTCACCGACCTCCTCGCCCGGGTCCCCGACCTCCCCGGCACCCCGCCCCGCATCGCCGACCTCGGCTGCGGCCCCGGCAACGTGACCGTCCTCCTCGCCGACCGCTGGCCCACCGCGCGCATCACCGGGTACGACAACTCCCCCGAGATGCTCGCCAGGACCGAGCCGTACGCGGGCCCCACGGCCGGCGGCGGAGACCTCGACTTCGCCCACGCGGACGCGGCGACCTGGGCGCCTACGGAGACGTACGACCTGATCGTGTCGAACGCGGCGCTGCATTGGGTGCCCGGGCATCTGGAGCGGTTCCGCGACTGGGTCGCCGCGCTGGCGCCCGGCGGCACCTTCGCCTTCCAGGTCCCCGACAACATCGACGCACCCCTGCACGCCCTGATGCGTGAGCTCGCAGCCTCCGCCCGCTGGAAGGACCGCCTCGAAGACGTCCTGCGACACGAGGACTCCGTCCACGAACCGCTGGTCTACCTGGACCGGCTGGCCCGCCTCGGCTGCGAGACGGACGTCTGGCAGACGACGTACGAGCAGATCCTGACCGGTGAGGATCCGGTACTGGACTGGGTGAAGGGCACAGGGCTGCGCCCGGTGCTGACGGCCCTCGCCGACGACCCGCAGGCCCGCGACGCCTTCGTCACCGAGTACCGCGACCTGCTCCGCGACGCCTATCCGACGGCCCCGTACGGCACGGTGCTGCCCTTCCGTCGCCTGTTCGCCGTGGCGCACAAGGAAGCGTGAGCGGATGCTCGCCGCCATCGACCACGTCCAGCTCGCGGCCCCGCCCGGCTCGGAGGACTTCCTGCGCGAGTACTACGCCGAGGTTCTCGGCATGACCGAGATCCCCAAACCGCCCGTCCTCGCCGCCCGCGGCGGCTGCTGGTTCCGGGCGGGGGCCGTGCAGCTGCACATGGGGATCGAGAAGGACTTCCGGCCCGCGAAGAAGGCCCACCCCGGGCTGCGCGTCACCGGCATCGAGGCCTTCGCCGCCCGCCTGCGGGCCCACAAGGCCGAGGTCACCTGGGACGACAACCTCCCCGGCCACCGCCGCTTCTACTCCGAGGACCCCGTCGGCAACCGACTGGAGTTCCTGGAGCGGCTCGGGTCCGTGGAGCGGCTCGGGTCCGTGGAGCGGCTCGGGTCCGTGGAGCGGCTCGGGTCCGTGGAGCGGCTCGGGTCCTAGGACTTGCGATGCCCTATCAAACGCGGCTTCGGCTCCAGACCGTCCAGGCCGTGCCAGGCCAGGTTCACCAGATGGGCCGCCACCTCCGCCTTGCGGGGCTTGCGGACATCCAGCCACCACTGGCCCGTCAGGGCGACCATGCCGACCAGAGCCTGGGCGTAGAGGGGGGCCAGTTTCGGGTCGAAGCCGCGCAGCTTGAACTCGCGGCCCAGGATGTCCTCCACCTGGGTGGCGATGTCCGAGATCAGCGAGGCGAACGAACCCGTCGACTGGGGGATGGGCGAATCGCGGACCAGGATGCGGAAGCCGTCCGTGTACTCCTCGATGTAGTCCAGGAGGGCGAACGCGGCCTGTTCGCACAGCTCGCGGGGGTGACCGGCGGTGAGGGAGCCCGTCACCATGTCCAGCAGACGGCGCATCTCGCGGTCCACCACCACCGCGTACAGCCCCTCCTTGCCGCCGAAGTGCTCGTAGACCACCGGTTTGGAGACGCCGGCCTTCGCCGCGATCTCCTCCACCGACGTCCCCTCGAAGCCCTTCGCCGCGAACAGGGTGCGACCGATCTCCAGCAGCTGCTGACGGCGCTCCGCACCGGTCATGCGGGTGCGGCGCGCACGCCGCGGCTTTTCACTGCTGCTCGGGGTGCTGCTGGAGTCGGTCGCCACACCGTCAATCATGCCGCTTCAGCGGTCTCCGTCTTGCCCCGGGAGACCGACCCGTCCGTGTTGCGCTTCGAATCGATACGCGAGCGTGACGGCCAGCGCACGTCGTACGCCCAGCCGAGCTGCTCGCACCAGCGGATGATCCGCGCCGAGGAGTCGACCTGGCCGCGCTGTACGCCGTGCCGCGCCGAGGTCGGGTCGGCGTGGTGCAGGTTGTGCCAGGACTCACCGCAGGAGAGCACGGCCAGCCACCACACGTTGCCCGAGCGGTCCCGCGACTTGAAGGGGCGCTTGCCCACCGCGTGACAGATCGAGTTGATCGACCAGGTGACGTGATGCAGCAGCGCCACCCGCACGAGCGAGCCCCAGAAGAAGCCGGTGAACGCGCCCCACCAGGACATCGTCGCCAGACCGCCGATCAGCGGGGGGAGGGCGAGGGACAGCACCGTCCAGTAGATGAACTGGCGCGAGATCGCACGGATCGCCGGATCCTTGATCAGGTCCGGCGCGTACTTCTCCTGCGAGGTCCGCTCCTCGTCGAACATCCAGCCGATGTGCGCCCACCACAAGCCCTTCATCAGGGCCGGCACCGTCTCCCCGTAGCGCCACGGCGAGTGGGGGTCACCCTCGGCGTCGGAGAACTTGTGGTGCTTGCGGTGGTCGGCGACCCAGCGGACCACAGGGCCCTCGACCGCCATCGAACCGGCGACCGCCAGCCCGATGCGCAGCGGGCGCTTCGCCTTGAAGGAGCCGTGCGTGAAGTAGCGGTGGTAGCCGATCGTGACGCCGTGGCAACCCAGGTAGTAGAAGAAGACCAGCAGGCCGATGTCCAGCCAGCTCACTCCCCGGCCCCAGGCCAGCGGCACCGCTGCCACAAGGGCTACGAACGGAACAGCGATGAAGAGAAGCAGCGTGATCTGTTCGAGTGACCCCTTCCGCTCTCCACCCAGCGTGGCGGCGGGGAGCGAGGCGTCGTTGTGCGACCGCGGGGCGTCGTCGATCACGTCGGAACTCGAGGGCATGAGCATCCCCTGTGGGGTTCGAGGGCGGGGGAGTTGGCCGGGTACGGGATCCCAGAGTCCTCCCGCCGGCTGACGGGAGGCCCTACGCATCCGTAACTTACGGCGTCGTAAGTATGGCAGCGCGCAGCCCGGCGGCAAGAGCCCAACAGCCTGCGCGTCCGCATGGACACCTATCCTTGGATTCGGTCGGACAGCGCGGTCCGTTCTGTTTTCTTCCCGGATGCCACGTCCCTAAGCGGCACCCCGCCGCGCGGCCGCCATCCGGGTTCCCTCCCTGACGAGCTTCAGACGAGCTTCCACACTCTTCAGCCGAGCTTCCACACTGCAAGGAGCCGCACCTGTGAGCAGTGCCGACGACCAGACCACGACGACCAGCAGCGAGCTGCGCGCCGACATCCGCCGCCTGGGCGACCTGCTCGGTGAGACCCTCGTCCGTCAGGAGGGCCCCGAGCTCCTGGAACTGGTCGAGAAGGTCCGCCGCCTGACCCGCGAGGACGGCGAGGCAGCCGCCGAGCTGCTGCGCGGCACCGAGCTGGAGACCGCGGCCAAGCTGGTCCGCGCCTTCTCCACGTACTTCCATCTGGCGAATGTCACCGAGCAGGTGCACCGCGGCCGCGAGCTGCGCGCCAAGCGGGCCGCCGAGGGCGGACTCCTCGCCCGAACGGCGGACCGGCTCAAGGACGCCGACCCCGAACACCTGAAGCAGACCGTCAAGAACCTGAACGTTCGCCCGGTCTTCACCGCCCACCCGACGGAAGCCGCCCGCCGTTCGGTCCTCAACAAGCTGCGCCGTATCGCCGCGCTCCTCGAGACCCCCGTCATCGAGGCCGACCGCCGCCGCTACGACACCCGGCTGGCCGAGAACATCGACCTGGTGTGGCAGACGGACGAACTGCGCGTGGTCCGCCCGGAGCCCGCGGACGAGGCCCGCAATGCCATCTACTACCTCGACGAGCTGCACGCGGGCGCGGTGGGCGACGTCCTGGAGGACCTGACCGCGGAGCTGGAGCGCGTCGGCGTGCAGCTCCCGGACGACACCCGGCCGCTCACCTTCGGCACCTGGATCGGCGGCGACCGCGACGGCAACCCGAACGTCACCCCGGCCGTCACCTGGGACGTCCTGATCCTCCAGCACGAACACGGCATCAACGACGCCCTGGACGTCATCGACGAACTCCGCGGCTTCCTCTCCAACTCCATCCGCTACACCGGCGCCACCGACGAGCTCCTCGGATCCCTCCAGACCGACCTGGAGCGGCTCCCCGAGATCAGCCCCCGCTACAAGCGCCTCAACGCCGAGGAGCCCTACCGGCTCAAGGCCACCTGCATCCGGCAGAAGCTGGAGAACACCAAGCAGCGCCTCGCCAAGGGCACCCCGCACGAGGACGGCCGCGACTACCTCGGCACCGGCGAACTCCTGCGCGACCTCACCCTCATCCAGACCTCGCTGCGCGAGCACCGCGGCGCGCTGTTCGCCGACGGCCGGATGAACCGCACCATCCGCACCCTGGCCGCCTTCGGCCTCCAGCTCGCCACCATGGACGTACGCGAGCACGCCGACGCCCACCACCACGCCCTCGGCCAGCTGTTCGACCGCCTCGGCGAGGAATCCTGGCGCTACGTCGACATGCCCCGCGACTACCGCGCCAAGCTCCTCGCCAAGGAACTCCGCTCCCGGCGCCCGCTCGCCCCGACCCCCGCGCCCCTCGACGCCGCCGGTGCCAAGACCCTCGGTGTCTTCGGGACGGTCAAGAAGGCCCTGGAGATCTTCGGACCCGAGGTCATCGAGTCGTACATCATCTCGATGTGCCAGGGCGCCGACGACGTGTTCGCCGCGGCCGTACTCGCACGGGAGGCGGGCCTGCTCGACCTGCACGCCGGCTGGGCCAAGATCGGCATCGTCCCGCTCCTGGAGACGACGGACGAGCTGAAGGCCGCCGACACGATCCTCGAGGACATGCTCTCCGACCCCTCCTACCGCCGCCTCGTGGCGCTGCGCGGGGACGTCCAGGAGGTCATGCTCGGCTACTCCGACTCCTCGAAGTTCGGCGGCATCACGACCTCTCAGTGGGAGATCCACCGCGCCCAGCGCCGACTGCGCGACGTCGCCCACCGCTACGGAGTACGCCTGCGTCTCTTCCACGGCCGTGGCGGCACCGTCGGCCGCGGCGGCGGCCCCTCCCACGACGCGATCCTCGCGCAGCCCTGGGGCACGCTGGAGGGCGAGATCAAGGTGACCGAGCAGGGCGAGGTCATCTCCGACAAGTACCTCGTGCCCTCGCTCGCCCGCGAGAACCTGGAACTCACGGTCGCCGCCACCCTCCAGGCCTCCGCCCTGCACACCGCCCCCCGTCAGTCCGACGAGGCGCTGGCCCGCTGGGACGCGGCCATGGACGTCGTCTCGGACGCCGCCCACAACGCCTACCGGCGACTCGTCGAGGACCCGGACCTCCCGGCGTACTTCTTCGCCGCCACGCCCGTCGACCAGCTCGCCGACCTGCACCTCGGCTCGCGGCCCTCCCGCCGCCCCGACAGCGGCGCCGGTCTCGACGGCCTCAGGGCCATCCCCTGGGTCTTCGGCTGGACCCAGTCACGGCAGATCGTGCCCGGCTGGTTCGGCGTCGGCTCCGGCCTCAAGGCCCTGCGCGAATCGGGCCTGGACACCGTGCTCGACGAGATGCACGAGCAGTGGCACTTCTTCCAGAACTTCATCTCCAACGTCGAGATGACCCTCGCGAAGACCGACCTGCGGATCGCCCGCCACTACGTCGACACCCTCGTCCCCGACGAACTCAAGCACGTCTTCGCCACCATCGAGGCCGAACACGAGCTGACCGTCCGCGAGGTACTGCGCGTCACCGGCGGCAAGAAGCTCCTGGACACCAACCCGGTCCTCCAGCAGACCTTCTCCATCCGCGACGCCTACCTGGACCCGATCTCCTACCTCCAGGTCGCACTCCTCAAGCGCCAGCGCGACGAGGCCGCGGCCGGCGCCGAGCCGGACCCGCTGCTCTCGCGCGCACTGCTCCTGACGGTCAACGGAGTGGCGGCCGGACTGCGCAACACCGGCTGACACCTGCGGGACTCACGCAAAAAAAGGGTGCCCCGCGTTCGTACGAACGCGGGGCACCCCACATTTCCGGCACCCCACATTTCCGGCACCCGTCACATCAAGAACAGGTCACAGGAACAGGAACGTGGCCGTCAGCTGCGCGATCCCCGCCCCCCCCAGCACCCACGCCGCCCGCCGCAGCCGCAGGCCCCCCGCCACCACCACCGAGGCGAGCAACAGAGCGCCGCCCAGCGGGACCCAGGCGTAGAGAACGCCCGCCGGACCGCTACGGACGACATCACTGCTCCCGGGCTTCACGGTCACCGTGTACGTCCGGCCCTTGCGCACCGCGACCGCCTCGTCGATGGTGACGCGTGCCCGCGCCCTGGACCCCGTCGAGGTCGGGGCGTACGTCCCGGTGCAGACATCGCCGGAGCACTCGGTCACGGTCATCGTCCCCTGCTCCCGGCCCTTGCTCAGCATCACGTGCTGGGCCGTACCCCAGGAACCCCAGACGCCGGCGATCAGGATCAGCACCGCGACCGTGCCCATCGCCGCGAGCCGCCCGAACCGCAGCGCCGGATGTGCGCTCCGACGGGAGCCTCGATGTGCGGCGAGGGCAGGCATGGCGGCGATCCTTGGCCATGGCTGCGCGCCCGGTCAACTCCGGCCGGTTCCGGTGGGCGACAAGTCGGCAGTTGTACGCGTACATCGACCGCTCCCGGGAACCGCTCAGGAGTTGTACGTGCCCTGCGCCCGCTCCAGCCCCTCGATGACGAGGCACTCCACGGCGTCCGAGGCCCGGTCCACGAGGTAGCCGAGTTCCTTGCGCTCCGCCGAGGAGAAGTCCTTCAGGACGAAGTCGGCGACCTGCATCCGCCCCGGAGGACGCCCGATGCCGAACCGCACCCGGTGGTAGTCGGAGCCCATCGCCTTCGTCATCGACTTCAGCCCGTTGTGGCCGTTGTCGCCACCGCCGAGCTTCAGGCGCAGGACGCCGTAGTCGATGTCCAGCTCGTCATGGATCGCGACGATGTTCGCCGTCGGTACCTTGTAGAAGTCCCGCAGCGCGGTCACCGGGCCGCCGGACAGGTTCATGTACGACATCGGCTTGGCCAGGATCACCCGGCGGTTCGCCGGACCCGGCGGGCCGATACGCCCCTCGATCACCTGCGCCTGCGCCTTGCCGGCCCGCTTGAACCTCCCGCCGATCCGCTCCGCCAGCAGGTCGGCCACCATGAAGCCCACGTTGTGCCGGTTCATGGCGTACTCGGGGCCGGGGTTGCCGAGGCCCACGATCAGCCAGGGGGCGCCCGCATCGGTCGTCACGTCGGTGTCTCCCATGTGTCCTTGATACGCGGCAGCCGCCGCTCCTGGGAGGAGCGGCGGCTGACACAGATGAAGATTCCGGGGGGAATCAGGCCGATCAGGCCTCGGCGGCCGCTTCGCCCGCGGCCTCGCCCTCGGTCGGCTCCTCCGCCTGGGCGGACAGGACCTGAAGGACGACCGCGTCCTCGTCGATCGCCAGCGTGGTGCCCTTGGGCAGCGGGATGTCCTTGGCGTGGATGGAGGCACCGGCCTCCAGGCCCGCGATGGAGACGGTGACCGACTCCGGGATGTGGGTGGCCTCGGCCTCGACCGTGAGGGTGTTCAGCACGTGCTCGAGCAGGAAGCTGCCCGGGGCGAGCTCGCCCTCGGTCTGCACGAAGACCTCGACGGTGACCTTCTCGCCGCGCTTCACGAGGAGCAGGTCGACGTGCTCGAGGAAGCCCTTGATGGCGTCGCGCTGGACGGCCTTCGGGATCGCCAGCTGGGTCTTGCCCTCGATGTCCAGGGAGAGCAGGACGTTCGGGGTGCGCAGGGCGAGCAGCAGCTCGTGGCCCGGCAGCGTGATGTGGACGGGCTCGGCACCGTGGCCGTAGACCACGGCGGGAACCTTGCTGTCACGGCGGATGCGGCGGGCGGCGCCCTTGCCGAACTCGGTACGGGTCTCGGCGGCGAGCTTGATCTCGGACATGTGCACTCCTCGTAGATCTGGGGAAGGGGGTCACCCGGCCAAACAATCGGCCTGCTACGAAGAGCGCGTCGATAACGGACCGCCGCACACGCCTTTTCAAGCGGTACGGCCTCCCTCGCCGAGCAACTGTGACAGCTTACTGGGCGGGAAGGCCGTACCAGAAATCGATCTATGCGAGGACCGTCCACCGGCCCTCTGCCGGTCCTCTTACTGCTCCTCGAACAGGCTCGTCACCGAGCCGTCCTCGAAGACCTCGCGGACCGCGTTGGCGATCGTCGGCGCGATCGACAGGACCGTGATCTTGTCGAGCTCCAGCTCGCCCGGGGTCGGCAGGGTGTCCGTGAAGACGAACTCGCTGACCTTGGAGTTCTTCAGACGGTCGGCCGCCGGGCCGGAGAGCACACCGTGCGTGGCCGTGACGATGACGTCCTCCGCGCCGTGCGCGAAGAGGGCGTCGGCGGCGGCGCAGATCGTGCCACCGGTGTCGATCATGTCGTCGACGAGGACACAGACCCGGCCCTTCACGTCACCGACGACCTCGTGGACGGTGACCTGGTTGGCGATGTCCTTGTCGCGGCGCTTGTGCACGATCGCCAGCGGGGCGTCCAGGCGGTCGCACCAGCGGTCGGCGACGCGCACCCGGCCGGCGTCCGGGGAGACGACGGTGAGCTTCGACTTGTCGACCTTCGCCCCCACGTAGTCCGCCAGGATCGGCAGCGCGAAGAGGTGGTCGACCGGACCGTCGAAGAAGCCCTGGATCTGGTCGGTGTGCAGGTCGACCGTGAGGATCCGGTCGGCGCCCGCCGTCTTCATCAGGTCGGCGATCAGGCGCGCCGAGATCGGTTCACGTCCTCGGTGCTTCTTGTCCTGTCGCGCGTAACCGTAGAAGGGCACGATCACGGTGATGCTCCGCGCGGAGGCCCGCTTCAGAGCGTCGATCATGATCAACTGCTCCATGATCCACTTGTTGATGGGAGCCGTGTGGCTCTGCATCAGGAAGCAGTCGGCGCCGCGCGCGGACTCCTGGTAGCGGACGTAGATCTCACCGTTGGCGAAGTCGAAGGCCTTCGTCGGGACAACCCCGACACCCAGCTTATGGGCGACCTCCTCGGCAAGCTCGGGGTGGGCGCGGCCGGAGAAGAACATCATCTTCTTCTCGCCGGTCGTCTTGAACCCGGTCACAGCACTGTCTCCTCAGAGGTGTCTCAGCTGGGGCATGAGGACTCTTCTCAACTGGAGCGCGAGAAGCCTTCTCAGCTGGGGGTGCGGGTGCGCATTTATGCGGGTGTGCATTTATCACGGTACGCCGTGTCAGACGTACCTGTTTCCGGTCAGGCTTCGCCCTCCGGCTCCCGGGAGGCCGTCTCCGCCGCCTTCGCGGCCGCGCTTCCGGGACGCTTGCGGGCCACCCAACCCTCGATATTCCGCTGCTGGCCACGGGCCACGGCCAGTGAACCGGGTGGTACGTCCTTGGTGATCACGGAGCCCGCAGCGGTGTACGCGCCGTCCCCGACCGTGACAGGAGCCACAAACATGTTGTCCGAACCGGTACGGCAGTGGGAGCCCACGGTGGTGTGGTGCTTCTCCTGTCCGTCGTAGTTCACGAAGACGCTCGCCGCACCGATGTTCGAGTACTCGCCGATCGTCGCGTCGCCCACGTAGGACAGGTGCGGGATCTTGGTGCCCTCGCCGATCGTGGCGTTCTTCGTCTCCACGTACGTGCCGATCTTGGCCTTCAGGCCGAGGCGTGTGCCCGGACGGAGATACGCGAACGGGCCCACGATCGCCTGCGGCCCGACCTCGGCGCCGTCGGCGACGGTGTTGTCGACGCGGGCCCCCGCGCCCACCGTGGTGTCCTTGAGGCGGGAGTTGGGGCCGACCTCGGCGCCCTCGGCGAGGTGCGTGGTGCCCTGGAGCTGGGTGCCCGGGTGGACGATCGCGTCCTGCTCGAAGGTGACGGTCACGTCGATCCAGGTCGAGGCGGGGTCGACGACGGTCACTCCGGCGAGCATGGCCTCGGTGAGCAGCCGGTCGTTGAGGATGCGGCGGGCCTCGGCGAGCTGGACGCGGTTGTTGATGCCGGCGATCTCGCGGTGGTCGCCGGCGACGGCCGCCCCGACCCGGTGCCCGGCCTCGCGCAGGATCCCGAGGACGTCGGTCAGGTACTCCTCGCCCTGGCTGTTGTCCGTCCGCACCTTCCCGAGCGCGTCCGCGAGGAGCTGCCCGTCGAAGGCGAAGACCCCGGAGTTGATCTCACGGATCGCGCGCTGCGACTCGTTCGCGTCCTTGTGCTCGACGATCGCGGTGACCGCGCCGCTGGCGCCGTCCCGCACGATGCGGCCGTAGCCGGTGGCGTCGGGGACCTCGGCGGTGAGCACGGTGACGGCGTTGCCGTCGGCGGTGTGGGTGGCGGCGAGCTGCCGCAGGGTCCCGCCGCTGAGCAGCGGGGTGTCGCCGCAGACCACGACGACGGTGCCGTCGACGACGCCGCCCAGCTCCTCCAGGCCCATCCGTACGGCGTGGCCGGTGCCGTTCTGTTCGGCCTGTACGGCCGTCCGTACGCCGGGGTCGATCTCGGCGAGGTGCGCGGTGACCTTCTCGCGGGCGTGACCCACCACGGCGACCAGGTTCTCGGGCTCCAACGCGCGTGCGGCCGCGAGCACATGGCCGACCAGGGAGCGGCCGCACAGTTCGTGCAGGACCTTGGGTGTGGCCGACTTCATACGGGTGCCCTCACCCGCTGCGAGAACGACGACGGCTGCCGGAGGATTGACGCTCACGGATATGCCCTTCGGCTTCGGATGGCTGGGGTGTGGACATCCGCAGGATACCGGGGCGTTTCAGGGGGGACATGAGAGCGGGCCCTGACAGTGCTGTCAGGGCCCCAGTTGCGCATTGCTCCCCCGCCAGGACTTGAACCCGGACAGATGGCACCAAAAGCCACAGTGCTGCCAATTACACCACGGGGGATGAAACTCGACTAAACCGGACATTAGGTCAGGTCGCCGAGTCAGCACCCAACACTATGCCGTACCAGGCGCCCTCGATGCGACGGTACAGATCGGCGCTCTGGAGAACGTGGATCACGAGGCACCCCCTGTAGTTGTCGCCGACGTTCTTGCGGACCGTTTTCGGGTTGTGTTTCTTGAGTGTGCTCTTGTTGAAGGAGCTGTCGTCCGCCCCGACGTGATCCGCCCAGTAGCGCTCGGCGGCGGACACGTCGGCGGACTCGTGGATCATGACGCGGAAGCGCAGGCGTTCCCGTTCTGCCTGGAGTAGATCGAGCCAGGCGAGGAAGACGGAGATCATCCCTGGGTCGCTGTTGACGAGGAGAACTTGTTCGCGGCGGCTGTACGGCTCGTCCTTGGCGCCCTCGGCCCAGTGCAAGCCGACGCCCGCGAGGAACACTTCGCGATCGGTGAGTTTCCCGATGGCTGCGGCCGCCGCTCGCTTGGTCTCCTCGCGTACCCGTTCCTGCTCGGCGCGCAGTCGTGCGAGCCCCGCGTTCATGCGGGCTCGCTGTTCCTCCGGGGTGCAACGGGGTTCCGGGTGGGGAAGATCCCGCACCCACAGCGAAACCGAACTCTTCGAGCAGCCCAGCTCCGCCTGGATCTCGTTGTACGTCCAGCCCTGTCCCCGCAGCTCACGAGCCCTGTCCCGCAGGTCGTCCTTCGCGTTCGGGCGCTTCGTCCACTCCGGGGGCGGCTCGCCCGTGACGAGGCGTTGGAGGGTCTCCTTGTTGTGGACCTGAACTTCGTCCCGGATCTGGCGGAGGCTGAGTCCCGCCCGGCGCAGCGCGATCGCTCGTTCGCGCAAGCCGTCGAAATCCGCGTACTTGTTCTGTGGATGTGCCACGGGCATACCGTCCGGGCGGAATGTGATCTTCCGGGGGCGAACGGTGAGCGAATCAGCAGTTCGAGGGATACCGGTGGGTTTCGCTTCTGTTCGATTGCGGAGAGTGGTGTAGGCCAGGAGGTGAAAGTCACCGGAAATGGGGCGGGGTGCGAACGTAGGCTGGACGCATGACCACGACGGGGGAAGAGCACACCGCGGCCGGTACCGGGCCGTGGTGGTGGGTCAGATGGCGTAGTGCCGTGTTGGACGCGAGCCTCGCGTCGGCGTCGGCGGTGGAGTGCGCGATCGAGGGGATTCCGTTCGCGCGCGACGCGGGCCTGCCGGTTCCGGTGGGCGTGGGTTTCGGGCTGGTCGCCGGCTCCGTGCTGTTGTTGCGCCGCCGCTGGCCGATCGCGGTCGTGCTGGTGTCGATCGCCATCACGCCCGCCCAGATGGGGTTCCTGATGGGACTCGTCGGGCTGTACACGCTGGCCGCGTCCGAACTGCCGCGCCGGATCATCGGGGCGCTCGCGGGAATGTCCTTCGCGGGGATGCTGATCGTCACGTTCGTACGGGCGCACCAGGGCATGGTGCGTGGGGACGTGACGATGGGGGACTGGTTCGTTCCGTTCGTCTCCATCACGACCGCGATCGGGATGACCGCGCCGCCCGTCCTGCTCGGGCTGTACGTAGGGGCGCGGCGGCGGCTGATGGAGAGCTTGCGGGAGCGGGCGGACTCGTTGGAGCGGGAGTTGCAGCTGCTCGCCGAGCGGGCCGAGGAGCGGGCGGAGTGGGCGCGCAACGAGGAGCGGACGCGGATCGCGCGTGAGATGCACGACGTGGTGGCGCACCGGGTGTCGTTGATGGTGGTGCACGCGGCGGCGCTGCAGGCCGTGGCGCGGAAGGATCCCGAGAAGGCCGTGAAGAACGCCGCGCTGGTGGGGGACATGGGGCGGCAGGCGTTGACGGAGTTGCGCGAGATGTTGGGTGTGCTGCGTACGGGGGACGGGTTGTCGTCCGTGCGGGTGCGGGCGGTGCCGTTGGCGGCCGTGGGGGTGGCGGCCGCGGCGGCGGCCTCGCGGGCGGTCGATGACGGGGCCGAGGGGCCGAGTCTTGCCGAGCTGGACGAGTTGGTCGGGCAGTCGGCGGCTGCGGGGATGGTGGTGGATCTCTCGGTGGAGGGTGACAGCCGGGGGTACGCGGCGGAGATCGAGCAGACGGCGTACCGGGTGGTTCAGGAGGCTCTGACCAACGTGCACAAGCATGCGGCGGGGGCGAAGACGTATGTCCGGCTCGCTCATCGGGACGCGGAGATCGCGATGCAGGTCGAGAACGAGTGTCCGCCGGAGCCGGGGTCGGCGTCGGCCATGCATCTGCCCAGTGGTGGTAACGGTCTGGTGGGGATGAAGGAACGGGTTGCCGCGCTGGGGGGAGTGTTCGTGTCCGGGCCGACGGATTCGGGTGGGTTCCGGGTGTCGGCGGTGATCCCGGCGTAGGCCCTCCGGGGTGCGCGGTCGCTGGCTGCGGGTGGGTGGGGGCTGGTCGCGCAGTTCCCCGCGCCCCTGAAAGCCTCCAGCCCGGCCGGTGTCTGAGAGCGAGGCCCGTTCAGCCCGCTGCAGGGGGCCGGGGCGCAGCCCCGCCCTCAGGGGCGCGGGGAACTGCGCGCTCAGCCCCCCCGCCCGCCCGCAGTGGAGGAGCCTTCCCGCGGTCAGCCGACTGTCAGGCGGACCGGGGCGATGCCTGACAGGAGGGTGGTGAGGGCGGTGTCGATCTCGGGGCCCAGGTACCAGTCGCCGGTGTGGTCGAGTGCGTAGACGCGGCCCTCGGAGTCGATGGCGAGCAGGGCGCGGGAGTCGGCCTCCTCGCCGAGAGGGCAGACCTCGGTGTCCAGGGCGCGGCCGAGGTCGCCGAGGGTGCGGGCCATGTGGAGGCCGTGCAGGGGGTCGAAGTGGAGTGCGGTGGGGGCGAGCTGGCGGCCGGGTCCGGAGGGCTTCACGCGCAGTCCGCCGAATTCCGCCCATGCCTCCACCGCCGCGGGGAACACGGCGTGCCGGTGCCCCGCGGACGACTCGTGTCCCCGTAGCGCGTCGGCCCAGTACTCGGCCTGCTTTATGTCCCAGCGCCCGGGCTGCCAGCCCGCGGAGCGCAGCGCGGCGTCCACGGGTGCGGAGAAGCGTGATGAGGGTCCCCCCTGCTCGGGCGGAGCCGAGAGCTTGGGGGAGGAGGAGCGGTCGGCGTGCATCTGCCCTTCGTTCGTCGAGGGTCGGGACATCGGTGCGCTGGCGGGGCGCCGTCGTACGTATGCGGGGATGGGGGAGTTCAGGAGCCGCCGGTCGTCGCCGTCGGGTCGACGACGCGGACGCCGAAGTGGTCGCTGAGCGCCGTGCAGGCGCGGCAGGGTGCGGCGAAGCTGCCGTGCAGCGGGTCGCCGTCCTCGCGGATGCGGCGTGCGGTGAGTTTGGCCTGTCTGAGGGCCTTGCGTGCCTCGCCGTTGGTCATCGGCTTGCGGGCGGCGCGTTTGCTGCGGGTGGCGTCGACGGTGGTGATGTGCCGGGAGATGAGGATCGCCTCGGCGCAGCGGCCGGTGTAGCGGTCGCGTTGCGCGCTGGTGAGGGTGTCGAGGAAGTCCTGGACCAGCGGGTGAAGGGCGGGCGGCTGGTCGCCGCGGGCGGCGGTGCCGGTGAGGGTGGCTCCGCGCACGGAGAGGGCGGCGGCGACGGTGGGAAGTATGCCGTCGCGGCGGTGCAGGAGGGTGGGTGCGTGGGCTGCCTCGGCGCTGCTCCAGCCGACCCGCGGGTCCCCGGACGTGCCCGTATGTGTCGCGTTCATGATCGTTTTCCCTCCCGTGCATCCCCCGATGCGGCTACAGACTGCCAAATGGCGTGGCGGGTGCGGAAGCTGGGGCGTGCGACACGCCCGGGCTTCGTCGTACCGTCACGGCGGGGTGACGGCAGGTCACGGAACCGGAGGCCCGGTGACCGGTGTCTTCCAACCGCATAGGCTGTCGATATCCGCGATCCATACAGCTATTGAGAACGCCGCAGGGGGCAACCGCCATGACGACAGGTCGGCTCGGGCAGCAAGCCGCGCCGCCGAACGCGGCCTACGCCGGGCAGGTCGTGCATTTCCCGGATCCGGTCCGGGCCACTCGCCACCCCAGAGGTGTACGGGTCGACGCGCACGGCTACCCCGACTTCTCGCCGTACGCGCGTGCCGCCGCGGAGATCGCCGAACCCCCGGAGGGTTTCGGCGTGGACGAACTGCGGTTGACGGACTATGTGTCGGCGAACGCCGCGCTCGCCGCCTCGGGGCACGACCTGTGGGACACGATTTTGCCCGTGGCCACTCCGCACGGCTGGACCTGGCACCACGTGCGGGGCACGCGGCGCCTGGAGCTCGTCCCCGTGGAGGTCAAGGCGCTGTTGCGGCATCACGGCGGTATCGCGACGGCGGCCGTCGATCACGGTAAGCGGGGGACGCGGCCGTTGCAGGACACGCGGCCCGCGCACTTCGGGCTGCCGAAGTCGTCGGTCGCGGTGAGCGAGCAGCAGGTGCTCGGGGTCGAGGAGGATCTCGGCTATCGGCTGCCGGGTGCCTATCGGTCCTTCCTGAAGGCCGCGGGCGGGTGCGCGCCGGTCGGTGCCGCGCTCGACGCGGAGCTGGGTCTGCTGGTGGACCAGCCGTTCTTCACGGTGCGCGAGGAGGCCGCCGTGAACGACCTCGTCTACATCAACAAGTGCCTGCGCGACCATCTGACCAAGGACTATCTGTGCGTCGGATTCGTGCAGGGCGGCCTGCTCGCCGTCAAGGTGAAGGGCGATGCGATCGGGTCGGTCTGGTTCTGCGCGTACGACGATGCCCGCGACCAGGACGCCTGGCCGCCGGCCGAGCGTGTGCAGCGGCTGTTGCTGCCCTGCGGTGCCGACTTCGACCAGTTCCTGTCCCGGCTCGCGGGCAATCCGCCGGAGTTGGCGACGGTGGCGAACCTGATGGTGGACGGTGGCTTCGCGCGCGCCGTTCCCGTCTCTTCCCTGGGGGAGTGAACGTCCGATGGTGACCTTCGCGCAGGCGCAGGAGCGCGCGGAAGAGTGGATCAACGGCGAGGTGCCCGGGTACCAGCACCGTGAGGTGCGGGTGCGGGAGTTCGAACTCGGGTTCGTGGTGTGGGCCGAGGACCGCGTCGACGGTCCGCGTTCCGACGGCGGCGCGCAGCGGCTCGTCATCGCGCGGGACAGCGGGGAGGCGACGCTCTGGCCCGGACTGCCGGTCGGTGAGGTGATCCGCCGGTACGAGGAGGAGTACGGGATGCCGCAGGCGGCCCCGGAAGCGGCTCCGGCGCCTCCGGCCCGGGTCGATCTGAACCAGACGTCGTTCTTGCTGAGCCCTCCGGAGTGGTTGCAGGAGGCGGCGGACAAGCTGGGCATTCCGGATCGGCGGGCGGGTGCGACGTCCGGCGGTGCGAACGGTGCGGGCCCCCACGCCAACGGGGCTTCCGCGGCCGGTGGTTCGACGACGCCTTCCCCCTCTTCTCCCCCTGCCCCTTCTTCCTCCTCTTCCCCCTCTTCCCCCTCTTCCTCTCCTTCGGACGCGCCGCCGCCGTGGCCCGCCGCCGCGGCCGGTGACGAGCGGGACGCGGGTCCGCGGGATGCCGTGGGGGCGCCGGGCGTTCCCGCTTCGGCGACTCCGTGGGCGGGGACGGACACCGCCGGGGACGGGGGCGAGGACCGTTCCGTGCCGCTGCCGGCGACCGTGTTCGCGCCGCCGCTGACCGACGTCGACGACAAGGCGGGTCCGGGTACGCCGCCCGGTGTGACCCCGGACGCCAAGACGGCTCTGATGTCCGGCGGCAGCCAACTCCCGCGCACGGCGCAGGCGCCCGCGGTCGACGCTCCCGCGGCCCCGCCGTCGTACGGCCACCCGCAGGCCGGCCCGGGTGCACCGGGCATGCCGGGCCCGCCGCCGGGTGTGCCGGCCCCTGGCGCTCCGGGTGTGCCGGCCCCTGGTCTTCCGCAGGGCACGCCTCCTTCTGGACCGCCGGCCGCGTACGGCTACCCGCAAGGGTCCGGCGGTGCTCCCGGGACGCCTTCTCCTCCCCCTCCGCCTCCGGGCGGTCCGCAGGGCACGCCCCCGCCCGGTGCGCCCGGGTACGGGTACCCGCAGCGGCAGGCCCCCGTCGCGCCGCCGCGGCCGCTGCCGCCGAACGCCGGTGACATCGCCGACGCCGCGACCAGCAAGGCGCAGGCGCCGCCGAGGGGCCACCTTGGCCGAGAACTCCTGGTTGGCTTCGGCGAGTTCGGGGTTGTTCCACAGCA